>CAUCIO010000058.1 GCA_958442925.1 uncultured Clostridium sp.
GGGGACCCTACGCAGACGGTGACAACAGCATTCTCCGCGTCAACATGGCCCATATCCGGCGCAAGATCGAAAAAAATCCGGCAGAACCGGAGTACATTTTTACGGAGATCGGGATTGGATATCGGATGATCGAGGATGAGATGAATTAGATATATAATATGGAGAGAGGGAGCAAGTTTTCTGCGCTCCACTGAAAGTCGCTGGAAAACTTCTCCCTCTCTCCTAACGCGAAGCCGCTGGAAAACTTCTCCCTCTCTCCCTTTTTTATATTCCGTTGGACTGGTAAATATATAATGAGCAGTTTTCACCGTTAAATATCTGGACTCCCACATACAGAGGCTCATTATCCTGGGTGTATGTGACGCTCTTGATAAACAGCAGGGAGGAACCTTTTTTTACCTCCAGCAGCTTTGCCTCCGATGCAGTGGCCCTGCAAAGTCCAATCCATTTTTCTGACGCTGAAACGGTTACTTTTGCCTTTTCATGAAGAAATGAAAATAATGAATTATTATCAAATGTTTCATCTAATAAAAACGCATATTTTGTTGGAAAATAATTTTTTTCGATTGCCACAGGCTGTCCGTCTGCATATCTTAAACGCGAAATGGAAATAACCTGGCTGTCTTTCTCCAGCCCTAACAGTTTCCTGGTTTTCTCATCCGGGGATACAAGACAGTTTTCCAGCATCTTCCCCCCCGGCTCCATGCCCATATAGCGGCACATCTCCGTAAAGCTCTGAAGATCTTTCATATTTTTAGTAAATTTAGGCTTGGAAACAAAGGTTCCCTTTCCCTGTTTCTTCTCTACCAGCCCCTTTTCTACTAAGCCGCTGACAGCGCTTCTCACTGTGATAATGCTGACTCCAAAGGTTTTTGCCATCTCGCTTTCAGACTGGAGTCTTTCACCGGGCTGATAAACGCCGCACCGTATTTTTTCTTCTATCTGATTCATCAACTGTACGTATAATGGGGTCACTGTCTTTCCATTCAGCATAACTATCGTTCCTCTATCTCTTTTTCAATATGATGTTACTGGCAAAACATTTTAATATGTCTCACCAATAACATTATATCTCAATCTTTTATAAAAGGCAAAGAATTTTCCCTATTCTCCCATGATTTGAACGGTATAATGCCTGATTTTAAGCCCGTCAAACTCTACGAAATAGATATCCTGGGCGTTTCCTCCAGCCATCTTTCCATCTGTAACAGGAAGCACGCAGTGGTTTCCGCACAGCATGGATTTTAAATGGCCCGGAGCATTGCCGCTGCAGGTTCCGTAGCTGGGCAGCATATGGGTATGGACATAGGGAGCGTCGGAGGGAACCAGGCGTTCCAGGGTGAGCTCTATATCTTTTTCCACACAGGGAAGGCTTTCATTAATCATAATACCTGTAGTGGTGTGAAGCGAAATGACGAAAACGACTCCATTTTTCACTCCGCTTTCCTCCACATCCTTCTTCACCTGCTCTGTAATCTTTACCATATGGAATTCTTCTCTGCTGGCAATCTCATGGGTAAAGGACTTAATAAGCATAGCCTCTCACCTCCATTCCCAGGAAGACTTTTGCGTTGCCTCCCAGAATCTTGTCTAACACGTCCCTTCGGATCGGCAGCTTCTCAAGCCCCTCCCTGGTTCTGACCTGCCGAAATCTTGGCAGGTTGGATCCGAACATTACCTTATCCATCAGATTATTCTGAAGCCATCCCGGCGCCATATTTTTCATAAAAATCTGATCGTAGTAATTGGCCGGACTGTCCATAAATACAGTCGCTGTATCTGTATACACGTTTGGGTATTTAAGCAGCATCATGGACATCTCATCTACCCACGGCCATCCCAGATGGGCCAGGCAGAACCTGAGGGAAGGATACTCCATCGCGATATCCTCATACAGAATCGGCCTTCCATACTTGGACGGAGAATCCGGCTCCCAGCTGAATCCGCTGTGGAACATCACAGGCTTTTCATACTGCACGCACAGCTTTAACAGCGGCTCCAGCCTCTTATCATCAGGATACATCTGAAGATGGCTTAAATTCAGCTTCAGGCCCGAAAGCTTTAACTCTGAAAATGCCTGCTCCAGCTGCTCCCTGGCGTCACAATTTCTGGGATCCACGCCTGCGAATCCGATAAACCGTTCCGGTTCCAAATCCACCAGCATTTTTACCTCTTCGTTGCTGATAATGGGACGCCCCATTTCTGCCGAATAGTCCTCTGCCAGAAGCACCGCCTTGTCCACTCCCGCGTGATCCATCACAGCCATTACCTGGCTCATGGGAATCGGAGATGACTTGTAGAGGCTGAAGGCCTGTTTTCTGAATTCCACTTTCTCTTTATCTTCACAAATCGGCCCAAACAGGACCGGGTGAACATGCATATCTATAACCATATCTATTCTCCTCCTCTCCTATGATAGGGTTCAAAAATGCTGACGATCTCAGCAGCTTTTCTGGCCCCCCGTTCCATACATGCTTCGATGCTCTCTCCCCGGATGATCCCGGCCATAAAACCGGATCCATAGGAATCCCCGGCTCCTACCGTATTCACCAGGTGATCGGAGGTGAGGCATTTCTGACGGTAAAATTTCGTTCCGTCATAGGCCAAAGAGCCTTTTTCTCCAAAGGTTGCCAGAAGAACCTCAGCCCCTCTTTCACACCCCATTTTCAGCAGCTCCCTTACCTCCTCTGTCTCCTCTTCAAAGGAGAAAATACCGTAGTCAATGGAGCTTAAAATCTTCGGCACGTCCGGATGCTGGTATCTCTTGGAAAAATCGAAATATATCTTTGTCCCGCTCTTCTTGATCTCAGGAAGCAGATCGACTACATTCCAGGACAGATCCGTGTGAATGTAGTCCTGGCTGCATATGAAATCCATATCTTCCCTGGTGGGCCTGTAATCCGGCATAACGCCTCTGTCCGCAGAATGGTGAACCCTGTCTTTTCCGTTTAACAGCATTTCTATCACAGCTGTCTTTCCACCGGGAACCACCTGTACGTGAGAGGTATCCACCTGTCTGATTCTGCACGCTTCTAAAAGCTGCCTTCCATTTTCATCATCGCCTACAGCTGTAACCACAGAAGGCTCTATTTCCTCCACCTGCTCCATCAGATTAAACAGCAGGTCAATGCCGTTTCCAGTGGGATACTGAATCCCCAGATTTTTATAAACGTCAATACATGTAAATCCTACCGCCGCAAATTTCATACCTTTTCTCCTCTTCTCTCCTAAACGCCGCTGTTTAAGTCAGACAGCCGGTGGAGACTGTCCTTATTATCCTCATACAGCCTGCAGAACATCTCATAATACGGGCGGTACAGCTTCGTCCGCTTCTCGTCCGGTGTATATATTTTCTTAATATTTATAATATCCCTCAGCTCTTCAAATCCCTTAAAATGTCCAATTCCAATGGCTGCCATCAGGGCGTCCCCATAACATGCCCCGACAGTCTCTTCCCCAACTGCCACCGGAATGCCTGTAATATCAGCCGTCATCTGCATCCATACAGGATTTTTCGTTCCGCCTCCAGCCGCTAAAATTCTGGTTGGCTCAATTCCCTTTTCCCTGAAAATTTCAATGTGCTGAAGAATGGAAAATACGATTCCCTCCAGAGCAGAACGGTATAAATGCTTTCTGGTGTGATTCAGGGTAAGGCCAAACACTATTCCCCTGGCAGCCGGATCGTTAATCGGCGTTCTCTCTCCTGCAAAATAGGGAAGTGTCACCAGTCCCTCACTTCCTGGCTCGATTCCCTCTATTCCCTCCATCATCTGCGCGAAGGAGCTTCCGGCCTCTGTTTCCTCTGCCTGCAGACAGTCTGAAAACAGGGTATCCCTGTACCAGTTCTGCAGGGTTCCCGCATTATTTGTACCTGCGGCTATGCTGTACCTGCCTGGAATGACGAAGCTGTTTCCCCGAACACGCTCATCTGTTACCATACGGTCTGTACAGCAGTAGAAAAACAGGGAGGAACCAAACTGAACCATCAGATCTCCAGGTGACAGCACTCCTGTGCTGATGGCCTCTGCCGCTGAATCTCCCGTTCCCACAATCACAGGAGTTCCCGGAGCAAGGCCCGTTTCTGCTGCCGCCGCTTCTGTCACCCGTCCGGCAATATCTGTCACTGCATGGCCCTCCGCCAGCTGTGAAGGACTGCAGATCGGATCGCACATCTCCTCCCGAATGGTTCCATCCATCTGGTAGAAGGGGCGAAAGGACGCAATACCTAAAAATCGATCTATGGTGTAATTACCTGTCAGCTTTGCGGTGACATAAGAGGAACCTGTCAAAAATTTACAGGCTTTCTTATAGACTTCCGGTTCGTTTTTCTTTAACCAGAGAATCTTAGCAGCTACATCTCCGGAGCAGATTGGGCGTCCGAATAATTCCTGAACCCGCTCTTCCCCATAGTAGCTGGTCATCTCTTCCATTTCCTCTGTGCACCTTGCATCGATTCCATACAGAATCGCCTTCCTAAGCGGCTTTCCCTCCTCATCCACGGGAAGGCAGTCTGCGCCCAGGGTGCTGGAGCCTACAGCCCCTATCTCTTCCGGAGAAATACCGCTTGTCTGAATCAGCTCCCTGGACAGCTTACAGAAATCTCCCCACCAGATCTGTTCTGCATCCTGTTCAAAATAGCCGGGGGCCGGATTTTCCATGGTATGAGGTACTGATGCCCGTGCCTTTACTCTTCCGTCCTCCCCCACAAGCACCCCTTTGCTGGAAAAGGTTCCTATATCAATCCCCAAAAAATACATGCTGCTCCCCCTCCCTGCTACAGGGTATTTCTGTACTCCTTTACTGCCTGCATAAATTCCTGTACTCTTGTCTTTTCTACAAAGTTTTCAAATTTTCCATCCTTCTTAAATGCAGTTCCCACACAGGCTCCATCGCTCTGTGCAAGCTTTTCTGCAATATTTTCTTTCGTACAGCCTGTGTTGCAGAAAACAGGAATATCTCCTGCCACATTCTTCACGCGGGTTACCAGGCTGGAATCTGTCTCAGAACCTGCGCTGGCTCCTGAAACGCATAAACCGTCCGGGAAGCAGTGGAAAATCATGGATTTTGTGATTTTTTCCAGGCTTCTCTCTGCCATGTAAACATCAGATTCCGGATTTACCTTAAACAGCAGCTTGAGATCGTGAAGGCCTAAGGCAGCCTTTCTTCTCAATGTCTCAGGAATATTTGTATCAGTAATTCCGTTTTCTCCGATGTAAGCTCCTGTGAATGTACTTCTCACAAAGTTTGCTCCTGTGGCTGCCGCTAAATCAATGGTTGCCAGCGGATTGGAAACAATATTTACGCCAAAGGGAACTTTGATATCCCTTGACAGCTCTCCCACAATTCGTCCCATAGCTGCCACTGTAACATGGGATACCTTTTTTTCATAGGGCAGGCTGAACTCATTTGCAATCAGAATTCCATCTACACCGCCGTCCTGAAGCGCATTCAGCTCTTCTCTGGCCTTCTCGATGACAGCGTTCATAGAACCTCCAAATAATGGATCTCCCGGCAAAGCTCTCAGATGAAGCAGCGCAATAATCGGTTTCTCTACCTTAAACAGTTCTTTTGTCCACATCATTAATCCTCCATATACATTCTTAAATTCTGCACATTTTTCTTATCATAATAAAATGGATCCAGGTAGTAGGCAGGATCCGTCAGCTCCTGTGTAAAGTACCCTTCATATCCGTTCCTTATCATTACCTCTAAATCCTCTCTCAGGTTCCTGGTTCCCTGTCCCCATATGTAGTGTCCATAGGGGTTGCAGTCCTGAAAATGGGCATGGGCAATATTTTCTGTTCCAAATACGTCAAACCAGTCCTGAATGCTCTCTCCGGCAACAGACATGGCTGTAAGGTCTACCATAACCTTGAAGTTCGGATGGTTAACTCCGTCAAACAAACGCTTCATCTGGGAAAGGCTGTATCCAATCTTCGACTCCTGAGGACGCAGGGATTCAGCCACAATGGTAATATTGTTCTGTTCCGCCACCTCGGCCAGCATCTGATGCATCTCGATGGCTCTTTTAAGTCCTTCCTCTTCCGGCTCATCCCAGTAACCCCATCCTGAATTGGCTTCCATATATTTCGCTCCCAGAGCGGCGGCTAATTTAATTCCATTGGAAAAAAATCCAAAGGTCTTTTTTCTAAGCTCCGGCTCCTTTACGCCAAACTGATAGCCGAATCTGCAGTTCTGCGGCGTAAATACAGGACAGTGCAGGTTTCGCGACTGAAGCTTCTTTAAAATCGGCTCCGGATCCTGGTACTCATTGGGATCCAGCCACATTCCCTGGTGTCCTCCTAACAGCTCCACATTTTTGATTCCCAGATCCACCATCCGATCCAGGAAGTAATCTAGGGAATACTGGAAATAATGCAGATTCAATACAGATAATCGTTCAAATGAAACCAGCTTCATACAAAATCCTCCATCTATTCAACAAACGCCTTCAGTGCCTTCCAGTTCTTTTCGTCTGCTTCCCTGGGGTTATCCAGATATCTTGTATCGTTTACAGAAAGGCTTAAATACCCTGTATAGCCATACTGTTCGATCCAGCCAAACTGGTCTTCCAGAGGCCTGAGTCCGTCTCCCCAGGCCAGTCTGCCGCCAGGCCTTCCGTCTGTAAAGCGGATATGGCGCACCTTGTCTCCTAAAAGCTCAAACCAGTCCTTCATGGTCTCTCCTGCCATGCCTGCTGCCGTCAGATCGAGACATCCCTGTACGTTTTTACTGTTTACAGCGTCCAGCAGACTCTTCAGTTCTGTCAGCGTATTAAAAACAGGAGAATCTCCCGGACAAAGGGTCTCCACCGCAAGCAGGATGCCGTGTTCAGAAGCTGTCTTTCCTAAGCAGGTAAGCCGGTCTACAGCCCGTTCGAAGATCCGTTCCTTTTCCTCATCCCTGAGGCCGCCGCAGCAGTTCACCACCATAAGCTTCGCCTCCGCCTGTTCTGCCGCCTCAACAGCCTTTTCAAAATAACCCATAGAATGTCTCGCCGCCGTCTCGTCCTGAGCACACAGGTTATAGTTGTACACCGTACACTCCGGGGAAAATGCAGCCAGCTTCATTCCGTAGGAATCCAGCTTTTCCCTCAGCTTTTTTACGTCCTCAAATCCATAATCATCCAGCAGAAAGTGAGGTCTGGCACACCAGAACTCGATTGACTGGACTCCCAGCTCCTGCTGGCTCTCCAGAAAATAGTCAAGGGGTCTGAACTTGTAATGCATCCCCATTCCTGCGATCCGCTCTCTCTTTACAGGCTTCATAGCTTTTCCTCCTTATAAGGTTTAAGGCCGGTTCTGTAAGAACATTTACAGACCGGCCTTTTACACTGCTTTTATTATTTACTTTCATCCCAGACTGCATGGGGGTGTTTGTGCCACCATTTAAAAATGACAGGAACAATAATCAAAGCGGCCAGGTAAATCAGAATAGGAGCAACTGCTGCAATCCAGTTTCCCTGTACGCAGGCTACCGGTACAGCTGCCAAAGCAAAAATCTCAATAATCGACTCAATCGGCGTTACGATAGCTGCATCGTCCAGTGTACAGCTCTTGTTCTCCGGATCCACGATTCTGAGAAGCGCCATTCCAATGGCTGTTACGCCAGTAGAATATCCATATACGTAAATGCCTCTCTCAAACCACTCCTGTTTTAACAGGCGGGGAGCAATTACTGTAAAGTGGAATACAACCCATGCGATACCGAACAGCATCAAAAGTCCAAATGGTACTGCATACTCAATAATAACCGGAATTTTAATAGATGCTACTCCGAAAAATACTAAGAAATCAGTTGCGCAGCTTCCCATACGGGAAATAATCCGGTTGTCCACATACTTGTCTGCCTTAATTCCCTTTAACAGGAAGTGGAACACAATGGCTACCAGGAAACCTACGGAAAAGCTTGGAACGCCCAGTCCAGTTGCCGCCTGAATTGCGTTGGTAAGAAGGTAACCAATTCCTGTCGGAATCAGAATCAGCATTAAGTGCCATGCAAGAGGATCAATCGCCATAGGAGAAACTGTTTCCTCGCCAAGCACCGGTCTCTTTCCTTCCTGAATCAGTCCTGTTCTCATATCCTCAGGAAGCTGGCTGAAGTCCTTAACAAACTTTGTATAATTTTTCTTGGTTCCGATTTTAATGAGAATAATTCCGCCGAAAATTCCTGTTAAAATTCCAACGGTTGCAGAAGTCATACCCAGGTCTGTAGCATCTGCCCAGCCCAGAGAATCAAGGGTTGCTCCCAGAGCTGCCGCTGTACCGTGTCCTCCCTGGAAACCTGCCGGAATCAGCATTCCGAATGCTGGGTTTAATTCTGGCTCAATCACTTTCAGAATCAGCATGGAGAAGATAATCGGCACTGCATACTGAAATGCCCATCCGATATTTCTGAAGCAGTAATAGCTTCCGATTCTGTCAAAGTTGGTCTTCCATCCGCCGCTGCTGAAGTTAAATCCTCTCAGTCCGATGGATACGAACACTGCGATAATTAAAAGTCCTGCATAGGAACCAAACTGTGAAGAAAAATTGATGATTCCAAATCCGTTCTGGCCCATGGCAAGTCCAATGAAACCTGCTAACAGGCTGACAGGAACGAATAAGCTCTGCAGTATCTTAATCTTCTCTCTCAATAATTTTGCTGCAAATAAGAATATTCCTGCCCACATAAAATCTATCAGCATTGAGTAAGCATTAAATTCCATGTTCTCTCTCCCCTCTTAATTTTTATTTTCCTTTTCCCAAAATATTTTCTTTTGATATAATATTTTATAATATTATATTTGATTGTATTATACTATTTATTTATGCAGTAAGACAGCAGCTTCTTTTCTCACCATCTCCAGCTCTTCTGCCGTCATATCACAGTAGGTGCTGTTCTGCTCTGTCGTTCCGGCATCCTGAACATAGATAAGCTTTGTGTCCTTCTCTGTAATGGTATTAAACCAGGTTTCCTGAGGAACATTGTAAACCTTTCCAGGCTCCATTAAAGTCAGGTCAATCTGGAACCCCTCATTTTCCCTGGATGCTGTCAGCAGAACTGCCTTGCCCTGTACAAGGACAAACTGCTCGTCTGTCTCGTGATGAACCTCTAAATACCTGATTTCCCCTATGTCATTGTTAGGCTTCCAGTTTTTTATACACATTACCCAATGTCCATTATTGTAAACGCACTCAATTCCTTCACCCTGGTATTCAAAAACCTCCGCTTTCAAATGATTCCCTCCAATCTTCTTCTTTACATACCTTTTGTTCTTGTTTTATCGGCCGATTGCTTATGTCATTATAATATATTATATATCGTTATGCTGTCAATAGCTTTTTACGCTTTTTTTAGCTATTTTTTACAATTTACTTTTCTTTCAGCTGAACAGTTATGATAAAACTGCTTATCCCAATCTCTGTTTTTATCAAAAAAGGCAGCAGAACTGCCTTTTTTCAGCTCTGCCGCCTCTTTAATTTTCAATCCAGAGTACTTCTGCCTAGTACTCTACCTTCCACATATAACGTCTCTCATCCATAGAATGGCCTCTCACCTCTGCCATCTGAGCTACGTAGTATCTCTCAATCGGGATCATGACAACCGGGTTAAAGAACTCTGCTACTTCCGGCGCAATTCTGCCCTGGTTTAACTCCTTAAAATCAATGATAATATAATTCTCTGCATACTGCTTCAGGAACTTCAGACATCTCTCGTCTAAGGCTCTTGTTCTTCCTTCGCTCATTAAGAGTACCATCGGAAGCTGTTTATCTGTAGTCTCGAACGGTCCGTGGAAATACTCTCCTGTGTGCAGGCATACGGCATGCTTCCACTGCATTTCCATGAAATGGCAGCAGCACATGGAATAAGCCACGCCATAGTTAGGGCCTGATGCCAGCACATAAAAGATCGGCTCATCTTTATAGGTGTCAGCCCACTTCTGAGCGATTGGAAGAGCCTTCTCTTTTCCCTCTGCAACGATCCGATCAATCTCTGCATAAGCTGCCATAGCCTTGTCATAGTTTTCGTAGTTTTCAAACTGCTTTAATAACTCAAATCCAATACGGAGCGCATTCGCCTGGTTAGAATCGCTGTATACCTGGTCGTCTCCATTGGAGTAGGTTACGACATACTGGCCTACCTGTGCCATACCTGTCTCCATAGAACCTGTCATGGCAATTGTAACTGCGCCTGCAGCATTGGCTGTCTTCACTGCCTCTACTGTCTCCGGTGTTGCCTTTAAGGAGCAGATCACAGCCACACATCTGTTGTCTAACTCCTTTGGTGTAGCATGTACAAACTCATTACTTGTGTAGGTAGTAGCGCCAAATGTCTTCGCCTCGCTCTGAAGCAGGTAAAGGCCTGGGAAAATCGCTGCCTTAGAACCGCCGCAGGCAACAAAATATACATGCTTTAAACCGCCTGCCTGGTCCATCTTTACCTTAATTTCGCTTACAATCTCTTTTACTGTCTTTGTCATCTCTGTATCCTCCTCATTATAATAAATATTTACTGAATCTCTTTTCCATGGCCAAATGCGCCCTGAACCATACAGGTCTTAGCGGCAAAGGCTGCGCCTGCGGCCATCGCCTCTTTAATAAAGGTTTCCTTTAATTCCTCTGCCTTCTCCGGATGCTCTGCGTTCTTTTCCAGATTTCCTACATAAGAAAGCAGGAACGCCGCTGCAAATGAATCTCCTGCCCCTAAGGTATCTACCGCTTCTACCAGCTGCGGTTTCTGCTCATAGAACCTGTTTCCGTCATATAAGATAGAACCATAGCTTCCTCTTGTAGCAATCACCATAGGGCATCCTGCCTTATAAATGGTGCGGCAGATTTCTTCTGCCTCCTCCACTGGTATCGAACCGCAGGATAAAAAGGCATATTTAATATACGGCGCTACCCTCTCTACTCTTTCCTGATCCGTCCACTGTCCGGAAAAGTCATAGGAAACAGATAAGCCTGCTTCTGCTAACTTAGGCAGCTGGCTGTCGAAATAACTGTTATTGCTTGTATGAATATGGGAAAACTGCTTCACATATTCCATATCATCCGCATCCAGAATTACTGGATATTCCTTTGCAATTCCGCCTTTATTACTTCCTAAAAATACTCTGTCTCCATCCACTAAAGTCACTCTGGCATATCCGTTTTCGCCATCATGCTGTCTGCAACGCTCATGTTTTACTTCCAGTTTATCCAGAGTAGCCAGTATGTGAGCCGCTACTTCATCACGTCCGAATGTTCCCATATAGGAGGCATCCGCTCCCAGCATTTTTGCATAAACAGCAAAATTTAACGCCTGTCCTCCTGGAAACATGGTATTAAGATGAATGTATTTATCACATACGTTATCACCAATACCAATAACTTTCATAATTTCGCCCCTTTATTAGTATATTATTATATAATGTTATAATATAATATAAGCTCATATTCTCTAATTTGTCAAGACCTTTTTGCAAAAAAGCTGGAACTCTTGAAACAACAGAGAGTTCCAGCCATAATAAAAATTTGATTTACTCATATTATGCTTATATTATTTTATCAGGTATATTGCAATCCAAAATCGCATATGCTATAATGCCAATAGGCTAAAAGATAGAAGTTATCCATGTCGGATGACCTAAACAAAAAACCCAGTGCTGGAACACTGGGTTTTTCTATTCCTAATTTCGGAGTGGGAAGGCTTAAACCCACAGGCTGATTACCGACTACTTACCGCCATCCAGCCATTTGCAAATGAGATGGCTAATCACACCTGCCGCAACAGCGATAATCAAAGATAGAAGAATTTCCACGTCAGACACCTCCCTTCCGTACCTGTCTAGGAGGCGGTAACATCATAAATTATACCATAGTATTATTTGCTTCTCTACTTATTTTTGACTTCACATGCAGTTTTGTTATTCATCACTTAATTTTTTCCGGGTGTTTACAGATGTCTACTATTTTTCAAAAAACTCCAGAAAACAAAAAAGGCCGGAACCCTTGATAATTCAAGGAATTCTAGCCAATAAAAAAAGCGCGAGACGGGATTCGAACCCGCGACCCTCGCCTTGGCAAGGCGATACTCCACCACTGAGCCACTCGCGCATTTGAGATAACAATTTATCTCTCTATTTAATTGTTGAGGTTTATAATACATACCCTCAAAACCACACATTGAATCCTACTCTCTATCTCTCCATCCTTCT
>CAUCIO010000059.1 GCA_958442925.1 uncultured Clostridium sp.
CAGGAGGAAGGAGAATTATGAGGACAAATGTAGTAGTAATAGGAGCCGGGGCTGTGGGATGCGCCATTGCCAGAGAACTTTCCAAATATAAAATTGATGTAATAGTGGTAGACAAAAATGAGGACATTGGAGGTGACGCTTCCAAATCGAACAGTGCCATTATTCACACCGGCTATGACGCTTCTCCTGGAACTCTGGAGTCCCAGCTTGTGGTAGCAGCCAATCCCATGTATGATGAACTGGCGAGAGATCTGGACGTACCTTTTAAGAGGATTGGAGCAATTCTTCCGGCCATTACTCAGGAACAGTATGAGAAGCTGCCGGAGATCAAAGCCAAGGCTTTCAAAAACAGGGTATATGATGTGGAGTATAAAACCAGGGAGGAACTCCTGGACATGGAACCTAACCTGAATCCTGAGGTAAAGGGAGGACTTTATATTCCAAGAGAGAGTATTATTGATCCGTTTATTCTGGTGCAGGCCCTGGCAGAGAACGCTAATGAAAATGGTGTTTCCTTCCTTCTTAATACAAAGGTAACAGGAATTCAGACAGAAAACGGAAAAGTAAAGGCAGTGGAGACCACAGGAGGAATCATAGAAACCGACTATGTCATTAATGCAGCCGCGCTTTACTGCGACGAGATTGCAGCCATGGTGGGAAAAGCAGACTACAAAGTGGTAGCCAGAAGAGGGCAGTTCTATATTTTAGATAAGAATACCAGCTGTCAGGTCGAACATATTGTGCTGCCAATTCCAACTAAGGTGACAAAGGGCAAATTGATGTGTCCTACGATTCACGGAAATATGCTGGTAGGCCCTACGGCAGAGGATTTAGATAATAAGACAGACAAGAGTGTGACACCAGAGGGGCTTCAGAGTATCGTGGATGATGTGAAGCGGCTGATTCCAGACGTCAATGTAAAAGATACGATTACCCAGTACAGTGGTCTGCGCCCCAATAGAAATCCGGAAGGACTTCATGTGGATATGTGGGAGGATCTGGAAGGATTTGTAAATCTGTCAGGAGTCCGTTCCACAGGCCTGACTCTGTCCGTGGCCATGGGAAAATATGTGGCACAGCTTCTTATTGATCATGGCGTGCCGCTTACATTTAAAGAGAATTTCAAAAAGACCAGAAAGGGAATTATCAGGTTCCATGAGCTTACGAGAGAGGAGAAGGAAAAACTGATAAAAGAAAATCCCGCTTACGGAACGGTTATCTGCCGCTGTGAGACGATCACAGAGGGTGAAATTTTAGACTGCATCCGTCGTCCGCTGGGAGCCAGAAGCATGGACGCTGTGAAGCGGAGAGTACGCGCCGGAATGGGACGCTGCCAGGGCGGTTTCTGCGGACCAAAAGTGATAGAGATTCTGGCTAAGGAGTGGAACATCCCAGTGGAGCAGGTCAATAAAAATAACGCAGGATCTTACATGGTAACAGGAAGGATGAGATAGCGGGAACTGCATCAGGCAGGGCAGAAGGAGAGGTTTGTATGTATGAGATAACATGTGATGTGGCAATTATCGGGGCAGGCCCGGCAGGACTTTCTGCGGCAGTGGCAGCAAAGAAGGAGGGAGCTGAACGAGTCCTCCTAATCGAGCGGGACGAGAGCGTGGGAGGTATTTTACAGCAGTGCATTCACCCTGGCTTTGGGCTTACTTATTTTAAGGAAGAACTGACAGGACCAGAATATGCCGGACGGTTTGGAGATGAGGCTGAAAAACTGGGAGCCGAGGTTTTATTAAATTCTATGGTTTTGGAGGTCGTACCGGAAGAGAAGGCTGTATACTGTGTGAATTCCCAGTATGGAATGACAAGAGTTAAGGCTGGAAGTATTATTCTGGCTATGGGGTGCCGGGAAAAAACAAGGGCAGGAATCCAGATTCCCGGGACCAGACCGGCAGGCGTTTATACAGCGGGAGCCGCACAGCGCCTGATCAACCGTCAGAACGCCATGGTAGGCCGTGAAGTAGTGATTCTGGGATCAGGTGATATTGGCATGATCATGGCCAGGAGAATGAGCCTGGAGGGAGCCCATGTGAAGGCTGTAGTAGAAATTATGGACTTTCTGGCAGGACTTACCAGAAACAAAGTGCAGTGTCTGGACGACTTTAACATTCCGTTAAAGCTGTCCCACACAGTGACCAGAATTGTGGGAAATGAGAGAGTGGAAGGCGTATATGTGGCTGCTGTGGATGAAAGCAAAAAAACGATTTCTGAAACAGAGGAATTTATTCCCTGTGATACGCTTCTTCTGTCGGTCGGCCTTCTGCCTGAAAATGAGCTGACAAGGCAGGCGGGAATTGAGATGAACCCGGTGACAAACGGGCCGTCTGTGAATCAGTATATGCAGACATCCGTTCCAGGTATTTTTGCCTGCGGAAACGTAGTACATGTGAATGATTTAGTGGACAATGTAACGACAGAGAGTATGCAGGCAGGGGCCTGTGCTGCAAGGTACGCCGCACTCTGGAAAGACGGGGCGGTTCAGGGAGAAATGGCAGGAGAGCGGAATTCTGTGAAAGCTGTACCGGGATCAAACGTGCGGTATCTCTGCCCACAGTCCATCTGCCTGGACAGTTCTTTAAAGAGAAACTCTGAAAATGAGACAGTCCGCCTGTTTTTCAGAGTTCTGGCTCCTGACACAGAAGTAAAGATTTCTGCTAAATGCGGCGAAAAGGAAATTAAGGCGAAAAAAGCCCTGAGAGTGAATCCGGGAGAAATGGAATTCATTGAAATTCCTTTAAATCTTGTGACAGGTGATGTGACAGTTGAAATTGCGAAGGAGGCGTAACTCTATGACAAAGGAAATTATCTGTACAGTCTGCCCCATGGGCTGCCATATTCTGGTGGAAGGAGAGGGGGATCAGGTAACATCCATTACAGGGTATACCTGCCGCCGGGGCGAAGAATATGGCCGTCAGGAGTTTTCTCATCCAGTGAGAATACTTACCACTACTGTTAAGACAGACAGTAAAGTTCATCCTCTTCTTCCGATTCGTTCCAGCTGCCCGGTTCCCAAGGAGCTTTTGATGCAGTGCATGGAAGAGATCAAAAAAACAGAAGTAACTGCTCCTGTAAAGCGATATGATGTTATAATAAAAAATATCTGCGGATGCGGAGCAGATATGATAGCGTCAGGAGAAGTGAAGTAAAGCTGACAATAATACAGAAAATGTGAAAAATAAGCAGGCATAACATTAGGGTGGAGGTGTTCCGGCATGGCTGGAAACCTGCACCCCTGTTGTGCTTTATAAGGGGGGGCGGACAGATGAAAGACAGCAGATATTTCTATTCCATTCAGCCTTTTTGGGAAGATTCAGGTAATATCAGTCAGGATAGCCAGATGATGGAGGCATCGGGGATTGCTGTTTCTCACATGGAATGGAACAATGAATCCTGGCTCTGCGTACCGGGAAACGGGCAGATTGGATTAATTTTGTCAGATTCTGAGGAGTTTTTTGGAATATGCTATGGAGTGCTCAGCCGTAAAAAAGTGATTCCGCTTCACGGTCTCAAAAAAGGTTTGTTTGTTCGTTTTTCTCCCGGACGATTTTCTGATATTTTTTCTATTCCTGCCTACGAAATTCTGCCAGAGGGAATGGATATCAGAGATGTGTTCTCAGCTGTCCAGATTGGGCAGTTGAGAGATGCTGTCTGTTTAAACGAGAAAGGGAAGGAGGCTCAGGAGGCAGTGCTTTCCCTGCTCCTTGGCTGGGATGAGGAGAAGACGGCTAAGAGGGAACAGAAAAGCAGGACTGTTTTTCAGATTCAGCGCCTGATCTGGGAAAAAAGCGGCAATATAAAAATGAGGGAACTGGAATCAGAGACAGCCTATACGGCACGCCGCATTCAGGAACTGATTACAGAGTCTGTTGGAATTAGCCCCAAGCAGCTCTGCAGACAGACGCGTTTTCAACATGCTCTTTCGGCGATTCACAGGGAATGTTCCCTCAGCGGTGAAGATGAAAGAATGGGATGTCTTGCGCAGGAAGCAGTTTCTCTGGGATACTGCGATCAGGCTCATTACAGCAGAGAATTTAAGGAGTTTTCAGGATTATGTCCAGGCGCTTACCGGAAAAAGAGTTCTGATTTATACAATACAATCAAATAAAAGTCCGATAAAATATCAGCAAAAGGAAAAAAGAGAGAAAAGGAGGAACGCATATGTTAATTGCTACCTGGATTATTACCTTTGTGCTGATTATAGGAATCGGTATCTATGCAGGCACAAAAATTACCAGAGCCAACCAGTGGAGCGGTGGGGATCGCTCTATGGGGGTATTCGCTGTAGGAGCTATGCTGGGAGCCTGGCAGATCGGCGGAATGAGCGTGGTGGGAGCGGCGCAGAACGGCTATACCATGGGAATTGCCGGATGCTGGTATTCCATTGCCAGCGGCCTTTATATTCTGCTCATCGGCCTGTTGGCTAAGACGCTGAGAAAGAATCTTCCAAGCGATGCTCTGCCGGATTATCTGGAAAGCAGGTATTCGCCTGTTGTGGCGAGAGTACAGTCCTATGTGTGGATTGTATTTGGAATTCTCTATATTCCAATTCAGCTTAAAACCATTGCTTCCATTATCCAGATTGTGCTTCCCAATCTGAACACAGGGCTTGCCATGTTTGTAGGCGTTACCATAGCGGCTGTGTATACAGGATTTGCAGGTATGAAAGGCTCTGCTGCCATCGGCCGGGTGGTATGCGTGGCTACCTACGCGCTGCTCATCTGGTTCGTAGGTTCTCATCTGGGAGAATTCGGAGGATATTCCGGTTTAATTGAGCAGCTTCCAGAAGGGTATGACAAGCTGAGCGCAATGCCGTCTCAGGAGATTATAGCGTGGGCGCTGGGAGGAGCGTTAAGCTCAGTGGTTCTCCAGTCGGCGCTTCAGCCTATGCTGGCGGCTAAGGATGATAAGACAGCCAGGAACGGATGTATTCTGGGCTATGTGATCGCGGCGCCTATCTGTATTCTCACCGCTGTGATCGGAATGATGGCCAGAGCGAAGAACGACGGGCTGGGAGATGGAGCCACAGCCTTTGCCTGGGCTATCAGAGATATGAGTTCTCCAGTAACAGCAGGAATTATTTTCGCCGTGTGTACCATGATTATTGCGGCGACCATGGCAACCATGATGATGGCCACAGGAACCATCCTCACGAATATTTATAAGAAGCAGATCCGGCCAGATGCAGATGACAGAAAGGTATTAAAAATTTCACGGTTTGGAACCATTGCAGTGGCATATATTTCGCTGTTAGTAGGATTTTTCATTCCATCTGCTCAGATGACCAGCCTGTTTTTGACTTTAACTTATGTGGTAACCTCTCCGTTCAGCTATTCTGTCATCGTAGGGCTGTTCTGGAAACGGGTAAATGCAGCTGCCTCCTTAGTCAGTGTGGCGGCCGGAATTATCACAGCTGTTGTCTGGGTTGCAGTAGGAATGAATGACGTACTGAACGTAGTATATCCTACAATTCTTGTAAGCTATGCAGCGGGAATTGCAGCGACACTTTTAAATAAAGAGCAGTAGGAGGAAAGCTTATGCCTAACAGACCATACTTAAATATGTCAGCAGACGATACAATTGCCATGTATAAACCCCATGTGTCTGGAAGCGAGGGGGCAGTCAGCGCCAACAATCCTTACGCAGCCCAGGCAGGTCTGGAAATTTTAAAGAAAGGGGGCAATGCCTTTGACGCGGCTGTGGCAGTTTCTCTGGCTCTGGGGGTAGTGGAACCTTATCACAGCGGAATTGGCGGCGGATGCTTTCAGGTGTTCTATGATAAGAAAAAAGATCAGGTTTATTCGGTAGATGCCAGAGGGACAGCTCCGAAAAACGCCAGTCAGGATATGTTTCTCGATGAAAAGGGAGAGGTGGATTTAAACCTGACTGAGTTCTCAGGCCGCTCTGCGGCAGTTCCAGCATTCTACAGAGCTATGGATCAGCTGCTGAAGAGCCATGGCACTATGACCTGGGCGGAGGTTTCCGCCCCGGCAGTACGGCTGTGCAGGGAAGGTTTTTCCTGCGGCTTTGCTTATGCCAGAATCAGCAATACGCCGGAGGCAGAGCACAACAGCAGGGAATATGAGGGATTTGCAGAGCTTTACTTAAATAATGGAAAACCCAGACAATTTGGAGAGAAGATCCGGAACGAGGAGCTGGCTGCCGTTATGGAGGCAGTAGCAGAAAAGGGAGTGGATTGGTTTTATACAGGTCCCATAGCAGAAGAGATTACCTGCCAGGTAAACCGGTATCAGGGAGTATTAGAGAAAGAAGATCTGGAAAACTGCCAGGTGAAAGAGCGGGAGGCAGTCAGAGGAAGCTACAGAGGTTATGAGATTATTTCCATGCCGCCGCCTTCGTCAGGAGGAAGCCATCTGATCCAGATGCTGAACATTCTGGAACAGTTTGATTTAAAGACAATGGGATTTCATTCAGCAGACAGTACCCATGTGATGGCGGAAGCTATGAAACTGATGTTTGCAGACCGTTCAGTGGCTATGGGAGATCCTGATTTTGTGCAGATTCAGCTGGAGAAAATTCTTTCCAAGGAGTATGGGAAAGAGCTGGCTGTCAGGATTTCCATGGATAAAGCGGGAGAGTATGCTCCTACAGAGGGAATTGAGGCGAAAGAGTACAGGGGCTGCACCTCCAACTTTACTGTTATGGACAAGGAGGGCAATGTGATTGCCCAGACCCAGACCATACGAAACTGGTGGGGCTGCGGAGTTGTGATTCCAGGGCGTGGCTTTATCATGAACAATACGATGGCAGATTTCAGTGCCAAGGCGGGAGTGAGAACGACCCAGGGGCTTGCTTACGGCATGGCGAATGCTGTAAGACCTGGCAAGACGCCATTATCCAGTATGTCTCCAACTATTGTAATGAAGGACAAAAAGCCTGTGATGGCAGTGGGAGCTGCCGGTGGCCCCAGAATTATAACCAGCACACTGCAGCTGATTGTAAATACCATTGATTATGGCATGATGATGGATTCTGCTGTCAAAGCTCCGCATATGTGCTGTCTGACAAAAGAACAGGGGCTGGAGCTGGAGGAGGGGTTTTCACCTGATACAGTTAAGATTTTAAGAGACAAAGGACATAAAATAAAGGAGACGGGAGACTTTGGAGTACTTTTAGTGATGCCCAATGGAATTCTGAAAAAGGAAGGATTCTTTTTTCCGGGAGGAACCAGCCGCGTAGACGGAGGCGGAGGAGTTCTCACAGAGTCAGGAGCCATGTGCGTGGAGGGACTCTGCTTTATGCAGAAATCATAGAAGATACGAAACAAGCAGGCATAAAGACTGTCACCAAACAGTCTGTGCCTGCTTTTTCTGCACCTGTATATCATAATCATTTTTCCTGTGTGCTTCCTGATCTTACTTTACCTGTTTCCCCTTGTCCAGCCAGCTTTCCAGCTCCCGGTGGCTGAGCGCCAGAACCATCTGGATATCCTGCTGTTTTTTCAAAATAAAAGCCAGGCCGGCGATGACGCCGCACAGGACGGCAATCAGAACTGTTTTCATATCTTTCATCGTATACTGCACCTCCATTCCAGTTCATTATAATCAATATAAGGATAATATTCAACTGCTAGAGCGCAAAAAAAGAGAAATCCGCAGAAAGGCTGAAGCCAAACTGCGGATTTCCCATGCAGGAGAGTATTTACTTAACTGCCTTTACAGATTCTGCGATGGCGTCTGCCAGCATATCCAGCTCTGCTGCCTTATCAGGCAGGAGGGAGGAGGCTAAAGATAAACGCTCGTTCAGGACCGTCATATTTTTTAACTCCTCATTGATGAATTTCTGCATCAGGTCGCCGGACTTGCAGGCCCAGGAACCGTTTTCGATGAGGGCGAAGGTACGGTTCTGGAGATTTAACGCCTTCATGTCCATCAGGTAATTGTGCATCACCGGGTAGATGCCCAGATTATAGGTGACGGACGCCAGCACAATGTGGCTTAAGCGGAAGGACTCGGAAATCAGCTGGGAGATGTGAGTGTTCGACACATCGTACATCCACACATTTGTACAG
The DNA here is from genome assembly GCA_958442925.1 of uncultured Clostridium sp. GTDB lineage: Bacteria > Bacillota > Clostridia > Lachnospirales > Lachnospiraceae > Otoolea. The sequence continues at coordinate 8,039 of CAUCIO010000059.1, forward strand.
CCTCTCTCGCAGAGGCGGGATGCCAGGGCCTGAGCGGCAGCCTCTGTGTTGCCGTACATGGAAGCGTATGCAATCATAACGCCCTTCTCCTCCGGCTCATAGCGGCTCCACTTATCATATTTATCGATAAAATAGCCTAAATCCTTTCTCCATACCGGTCCATGGAGAGGACAGATGTAGCGAATCTGATCTAAAATTCCAGCGGCCTTCTTTAACAGAAGCTGGATATGGGGACCGTATTTTCCTACGATATTTGACAGATAGCGGCGGGCGTCGTCAATCCAGTCGCGGTCAAAGTTGACTTCGTCGGCAAAGAGCTTTCCGTCTAAAGCTCCGAAGGAGCCGAAGGCGTCTGCAGAGAAGAGAACGCCGTCTGTCGAGTCAAAGGAAACCATGACTTCAGGCCAGTGAACCATGGGCGCTGCAATAAACTGAATGGTGTGCTTTCCAAAGGAGACGGAATCTCCCTCTTTCACCTCCATGAGAGGGTGGGAGTCTACGGCAAAGCCGAACTGGCGCATCAGCATAAAGGATTTCTCTGTGCTGATAATGGTCACATCTGGGTAACGAAGCAGCACCTCTTCGATAGAAGCGCCGTGATCCGGCTCCATGTGGTTGATAACCAGATAGTCCAGAGGACGTCCGTTTAACAGATGATCCAGATTTTCCAGAAGCTGGCGGCAGGCCGCCCAGTCCACCGTGTCAAACAGGGCGGTCTTCTTGTCTAAGAGAAGGTATGCGTTGTAGGAAACGCCTCTTGGAATCGGGTGAATATTTTCAAACAGATGAAGGCGGTGCTCGTTGGCCCCTACCCAGTAAATATCATCTGTAACCTTGCGTACACAGTACATAATCTTACCTCCTTTGCCTTATGCCTCAATAAACATTTCTTTTGATTCTGCGCATTCCGGGCAGACCCAGTCTTCCGGCAGCTTTTCAAACAGAGTGCCTGGAGCGATATCGCTGTCTTCGTCGCCCAGCTCCGGAACGTACTCGTATCCGCAGCCGCCGCAGACATAGCGCTTCCCGATTGGTTCCGGCTTCGGAGGCAGAGGCCTCTTGATTTTTACCATAGGAGGAGCCGGTTTCTTTTCTTCCAGTCCCAGTTCTTCGGCCAGCAGAGGCAGAATTTCCTTCACGTCTCCCACGATTCCATAGTCACAGTTCTTAAAGATTGGAGCATTTCCGTTGGTGTTAATGGCTACGATGGTAGAAGCGTCCTTGATGCCCTTTAAGTGCTGGATCGCTCCTGAAATACCGCAGGCAATGTAGAGATTTCCGGTGAATTTCTGACCGGACATGCCCACATAGCGGTTCAGCGGAACGTATTTTAAAGTCTCGGCTACCGGGCGGGAGGAACCGACAGCGGCTCCGGCTGCCTTAGCCAGCTGCTCAATCAGCTTCATATTCTCTTTCTCTCCAATACCCTGGCCTGCGCTGACTACGCGCTCTGCCTGGATAATCGGAGTATCCATCGGAATACCCACCGTGAAGTCGTATCCGTCCTTTCTCAAAAGAGCGGCCAGCTCTGCAGCCTGCTCCTTCGGGCTTCCCTCTGTGATCATATGGCGCTTTCTGACGCCTGTCACAGGAGCCGGCTTTTTCGGACGGCTGGAGGAACCTGACGCATCCTTCGGCGGTTTACCCAGAAGAGCGGAAGAAATAACGACTCTCTGAATCTCATTGGTTCCTTCATAGATAGTGGTGATTTTAGCGTCGCGGTACATACGCTCTACGTCCATACCCTTTAAGAAGCCGGTTCCGCCGAAAATCTGAACGGCTTCGTTGGTCACCTCGAGGGCAATGTCAGAGGCGTACATCTTAGCCATGGCAGATTCCATGCCGTATGGCTCGTGGTGTTCCTTTAACTCTGCGCTGGAGTAAACAAGGAATCTGGCGCAGCGCAGCTTGGTAGCCATGTCGGCCAGCTTAAAGCCGATTGCCTGGTTAAAGCCAATGGGCTTTCCGAACTGAACGCGTTCCTTTGCGTAGTCGAGGGCGCTCTCGTAGGCTCCCTGAGCGATTCCAAGGGCCTGGGAGGCGATACCAATGCGGCCGCCGTCCAGAGTGGCCATGGCAATCTTAAAGCCCTGTCCTTCTTTTCCAAGTAGGTTCTCCTTGGGAACCTTTACATTGTTGAAAATCAGCTCGGCGGTAGAGGAGGAGCGGATTCCCATCTTGTCGTAGTGGTCGCCGAAGGTGAAGCCCTTCCAGCCTTTCTCTACGATGAAAGCAGAGATGCCTCGGGTTCCGATATCAGGAGTCGTCACAGCGAATACCACATAGGTGTCAGCCTTAGGAGCGTTTGTAATGAAGATCTTACCGCCGTTTAACAGATAGTGGTCGCCTTTGTCAATGGCGGTTGTCTCGGTGCCGCCAGCGTCGGAGCCTGCGTTAGGCTCGGTCAGTCCAAACGCGCCGATTTTCTCACCTTTGCAGAGGGGAACCAGATATTTTTTCTTCTGCTCTTCTGTACCGAAGGCAAAAATAGGCCAGGAACCCAGGGAAACGTGGGCGGAGAGAATAACGCCTGTGCCTCCGTCTACGCGGGAAAGTTCTTCTACAGCAATGGCGTAGCTGATCACGTCCAGTCCGGCGCCGCCGTACTCTTTCGGATACGGGATTCCCATGAGGCCCATCTCGCCTAATTTTTTGACCGCCTCGTCTGGAAAACGGTTTTCCTTATCCATAAGAAATGCGTGGGGCTTTACCTCTTCTTCAGCGAAGGCGCGGATTTTGGCACGAAGAGCTTCGTGTTCAGCAGTAGTATGAAACAGCATAGGTAGATCCTCCTTTCGAATCGTAAAATCATAATAAAAATGATAATAATAACAATAATCGTTTTTGTGTTATAAATATTACCATATTCTGCCACTTTGTGTCAACTAAAAATTATGCAAAAAACAGATAAAAAAGAATTACAAAAGAGGGGAATTGTACAAAAAAACGAAAAAACAGCGCCGACATGCAAAGAGAACACTGCACTTTGCATGTCGACGCTGTTTGCTCGACAGAAGTGATTAACTTTCAGATGGAAAAACAGGAAGCAGCGTCTGGCTGATTCCATCTACCAGGCCGAAGTCAGTAATGGTTACACCAGGCAGAGCAGTTAATGACATAATAGAAGCTCCCAGCAGAGAGGTCTCAGGCGTGGTGACAGCCTGTACGGCCCTCTGGACAGTTTCGATCTGTTCTGCCATCTCGCGGCAGGGGAGATTGGACATTAAGCCGGCTACAGGAAGTTCCAGGACAGAAGCTTCACCGTTTTTTACTGCGCAGATGCCGCCGCCGCAGGCCTTCAGAGCCTGTACGGCCTTCAGGGCCCTTTCCGGATCCCGGTAAACTACCAGCAGGTTATGGCTGTCGTGGGTGATAGTGGTGGCGAAAGCGCTTTCACGGAGACCAAAGTTTTCAAATACACCGATTACCTGCTTTCCGTTTCCGTACCTGTTTACCACACTTACAAACTGGAGATCTTCATGGCCTTCCAATGATACAGCTCCATCCCTGACAGGAAGGCATACCGGGCGGACGGTCCGCAGAATTTTATCGGCGGATGGAACCATCACGTTGACCAGGATCTGCTCCTGCCCATAATTTTCGGGAACAGCGAGAATAAAATCTTCTGCAGAGGAGATCTGGGGAATAGCAACTGTGTTTTTAAAGGAAGAAGCGACTGGTTCGGTGTCCTGCCCTACGTAGACGCCGTTTTCAGCTGCCTTCTTTCCCTCGATAAATACAGCCTCCGGCTGGCTTCCGTCCAGACGGCGCACCAGCTGGAAATCAGCGACGTAACCGGGAGCGACTGCTCCCAGATCCTGGATTCCCAGTTCCTTTGCTGCATTTAAGGTGGCGCATTTAATGGCGTCCAAAGAACTCATGCCAGCTGCGACAGCCCGCTTTACCACCCGGTTCACATGGCCGTCAGCCAGCAGATCGCTGGCGTGGACGTCGTCTGTGCAGAAGGAAACGTGATCATACCATCTGTGTCCGTCCAGGCCGCGGATCAGATCCGGAA
>CAUCIO010000060.1 GCA_958442925.1 uncultured Clostridium sp.
TACCTTCTGGACGGTGTGAACGTCCCGCCCGCTGATTTCTGCGGAAATCTCCTGTACTTCTTTTAAGAGGCGGTCAAACCGATTCTTGATCACATCCTCCGGAATCTGATTTTCCATCACAGCTGCAGGAGTTCCGGTGCGCTTGGAATAAATAAACGTAAAGGCACTGTCGTAGCGAACTCTTCTCACTACATCCAGAGTTTCCTCAAAGTCCTCCTCCGTCTCCCCTGGAAAGCCTACAATAATATCTGTCGTCAAAGAAATATCTGGAATTTCCCGCTTAATCTTCTCAGCCAGCTCCAGGTATTTTTCCTTGGTGTAGCGGCGGTTCATCTGCTCTAAAATCCGGCTGCTGCCTGACTGGAGAGGCAGATGGAGATGGCGGCAGATCTTTTTCGAATCGCGCATTACCTCAATCAGTTCATCTGACAGATCCTTCGGATGAGAAGTCATAAAACGGATTCGTTCCAGGCCCTCTATCTGCTCTACCCTTCTTAAAAGCTCCGCAAAAGAAATGGGCTCCGGCAGATTTTTTCCGTAAGAATTTACATTCTGGCCAAGGAGCATTACCTCCACTACGCCGTCCGCCACAAGTCCTTCAATTTCTCTTATAATATCCTCCGGCTTTCTGCTTCTCTCTCTTCCGCGTACATAGGGTACAATACAGTAGCTGCAGAAGTTATTGCAGCCAAACATAATATTGACGCCTGACTTAAACGGATATTTTCTCTCACTGGGCAGATCTTCCACTATCTGATCTGTGTCCTTCCAGATATCGATCACCATCTTTCCAGTCTCGAATCTGGCATATAAAAGCTCTGCCAGCTTATAAATATTATGGGTTCCAAAAATCACATCCACAAAGCGGTAGGTCTTCTTAATGCGATCTACCACCTGATCCTCCTGCATCATACAGCCGCACAGGCCGATGAGCATTCGGGGATTTTTCTTCTTCAGGCTGTTTAAATAGCCAAGGCGGCCGTACACCCTCTGGTTAGCGTTTTCACGAACCGTGCAGGTATTGTAAAGCACCAGATCGGCCTCCTCTGTATCCGTATGCTGAAAGCCGGCAGACAGCAGAATGCCTTCCAGTTTTTCTGAGTCGTGGGCATTCATCTGACACCCGAAGGTTTCAATGTGGAAGGTTACCGCCGCCTTATTCTCCTGTTCCTTCCAGGCCTCCACAGCCCTGCGGCACAGCCCCATAAAGTACTCCTGTCTTTCTGGTTCAGAAGACGGAGCCTTATTCCAGATTTCCGTATATGTAATGTCTTTTAAATCCATTGATCAGGTCCTTTCTCAGCGCCAGTATCTGCCGGCGCCACCCATAAAACTTCATTCCCGTTTTCCGGGAAAGCCGTATAGCAGACGGCTGATATCTACAGATTATAGCATAAATGCCGGTTAATGGAAATAGCAAAACACCTGTTAATTTCTTACAGAATTTTAACAAATTGCCTGCTTTAGAAGAAAAACGGCTTCCATTTCTGCTACTTCCTCACCTGTCCGTTTCCGTAAATGATATATTTTGTGGTAGTCAGTTCCTTTAATCCCATAGGGCCTCTGGCATGGAGCTTCTGGGTACTGATTCCAATTTCTGCGCCAAATCCGAACTCAAATCCGTCTGTGAACCGGGTAGAAGCATTCACATAGACAGCAGCTGCATCCACCTCGTTTAAAAACCGCTGGGCGTGATTATAATCCTGCGTAATAATGGACTCAGAATGGCCCGTATTATAGGTATTGATATGGGAAATCGCCTCATCCAGGGAGTCTACCAGCTTCAAAGACAGGATGTAGTCCAGGTATTCCGTTCCCCAGTCCTCCTCTGATGCCTCCTGAAACTCCGGCACAATGGCTCTGGCCTCTCTGTCAGCCCGAACCTCTACATTCTTTTCGTCCAGACGCTCCTTCAGTCTCGGAAGCAGCTGTTTTGCCGTATGTTTGTGAACCAGCAGAGACTCACATGCATTGCAGACGCCGATCCGCTGAGTTTTTGCATTAAAAATAATCTCAATGGCCATGTCTAAATCAGCGCTCTCATCTACATAGATGTGGCAGTTTCCTGTGCCCGTCTCAATGACTGGGATGGTGCTGTTTTCCACCACTGTCTGAATCAGTCCGGCTCCTCCCCTTGGAATCAGAACATCCACGTATTCGTTAAGCCGCATAAACTGTCTGGCAGTCTCCCGGTCTGTATCTGTAATCAGGCAGACAGCGTCTTCGCAGAGTCCTGCATCTGCAAGCCCCTTTCTCAGACATGCCACAATGGCCTCGTTGGAGCGCAGGGCATCCTTTCCCCCTTTTAACACCACAGCGTTTCCTGATTTAAAACAAAGTCCGAAAGCATCCGCCGTCACATTGGGCCTGGCCTCGTAAATAATTCCCACCACTCCCAGGGGAACCCTTTTCTGGCCAATTAACAGACCATTGGGACGCGGCTTCATAGAAATCACCTCGCCCACTGGATCCTCCAGGGCTGCAATCTGTAAAAGCCCCTCTGCCATAGCCTGAATCCTGTCAGGGTTTAACTCCAGACGATCTACCAGGCCCTGGCTCATGCCGTTTTCCACTGCCAGAATCACATCATCCTGGTTGGCTGCCAGAATTTCGACTTCCCCTTCCATCAGAGCCTTGGCCGCTGCCCGAAGTCCTCTGTTTTTCTCCTCCGTTCCCAGGCTGTTAAGCTTTCTGGCCGCCGCCTTTGCTCTCTGTCCAATTTCCTTAAGCATGTTCTTTCTCCTCCCTTACCAGGCATCTGTCCGGTGTCACAATCACATCCATATCTGTATCCCAGGGTTCTGACAAAAGCTCCGGCTCCAGCTGAAATTCATAACATATTCCTATTTTCAGGTGTTTTGGCTCTTTCTCAAAGAAACGGTCATAATAGCCGCCCCCATAGCCAAGCCTTGAAAAATCCTGGCCAAAGGCCAGTCCCGGCACAATTACCGGCGCATCCTGACTCACGGCCTTCCTGCAGGCGCTTTTCGGCTCTGGAATTCCCATAGCGCCTGGTTCCAGATCTTCCATGCTGGTAATGTAGTAAAAATCCATGTCTTTTCCCTGGACTTTCGGTACGGCTACTGAAATATTTCTGTCCCAAAGCTCCTGAATCAGCGCTTCTGTCCCCGCCTCATTTCTGACGCTTATATAACAGTACACACAGCATTCCTGTTTCCATTCGTCCATGGAAAAAAGCCTCTTCGCCAGTTTCCTGTCCCAGCAGGCGCGCCTGTCTTCTGATACCTGTCCTCGCAGCTTTTTCATTTTCTGCCGGATTCTGCCTTTTTCTGCTGCTGCCTTACCGGCTTTCTGTTCCATATCTGCCTCCTCAGACCTTTCAGAACCTTTCTCTGTCCGTTAATGCCTGCGGCTTCCCACATTTCCGTATTTCTGTCCCAGATCGGTAATACTTCCGTCTTTCTCCTTAATCTGGATACTGTTCAGAGTTCCCCGCATATTCCGGCGGATGGACTCAATGTATTCCTTTCTCAGAGCAGCCTGCTCTTCCTTCTCCTCCTCAGTCAGACCTACAGCCTGGCTTTTATGATACAGCTCGTTAATTCTGTCTATCTTTTCCTGTTTCACAATATTTGTCCTCCTGTTTTCTCTGTTTTTTATTTTTCTGCCTGTTCCTGCTGCAGATAATCGCTCAGGTGGAAATGTTCGTCCCGTTTTTCTGCAAACAGGGTTCCCTTCTCCTCACCGCTCAGAATTTCATAGATCACATCCAGGTCGGCCGCATTGGCAATCACCATATCCGATCCGCTGCCTGTAGCAATCTGGGCCGCCACCAGCTTGGCTGACATGCCGCCAGTTCCCACACTGCTGCTGGTACCCTTCCCCATAGCTAAAAGCTCCGGTGTCAGCTCCCGCACCAGGGGAATCAGCTCTGCGTCCGGGTTTTTGTTGGGATCGTCTGTATACATGCCGTCAATATCAGACATCAGCATCAGCACATCAGCCCCGATCAGAGCCGCCACCAGGGCTGACAGCCGGTCATTATCTCCAAACTGAATCTCATAGGTGGAAACCGTATCGTTTTCATTGACAATAGGCACAGTTCCCAGCTTTAACAGCTCGTCGAAGGTATTTCTGGCATTAAATCTGGATTCTTCATTGATCATGGTGTTCTTCGTCATAAGAATCTGGGCTGCTGTCTGGTTGTACTCTGCAAACAGCTTCTGGTATACCATCATCAATCTGGCCTGGCCTACCGCTGCAAAAGCCTGCTTCTGTGCGATTTCCTTCGGACGTTCTGTAAAGCCAAGAGCCTGCCTGCCCGCTGCGATAGCTCCTGAGGAAACAAGAACCACCTCTCTCCCTTCTCCTCTCAAATCGCTGATAATGCGGACCAGCTTCTCAATCTTCCTCATGTTCAGATCTCCGGTTTCCGGGTGGGTTAAGGATGAGGAACCTATCTTAATGACAATCCGTTTTTTATTTTTTAAAGCTTCTCTTTCTTTTTCCATATCTCACGCTTCCTCTCTCTCTTCTCTTCCCCCTCTGTATCTGCTTACTCCCCTTTTGGCGGCTTAAATCTTCTGGCAATGGCTTCCGCTGTCTTAATACCATCCATAGCAGCAGAGGTGATTCCACCTGCATATCCAGCCCCTTCTCCGCAGGGGTAAAGCCCCTTCACGCTGCTTTCCATAGTCTCTCCCCGCCCAATACGCAGAGGTGAGGAGGTTCTGCTCTCCACCCCGGCTAAAATAGCGTCATACCGGTTAAATCCTTTGATCATACCGCCAAAGGCTTCGATTCCCTCCTTCATGGAACAGCAGAGCGCTTCCGGAAGTACCTGGTTTAAATCAGCAAAAGCTGTCTTTCCGCAGAAAGCCGGTTCCACGTCTCCAAACTGCCGGCTTCTTTGTTTCTCCCGGAAATCCCCATACAGCTGAACAGGAATCCTGCCATCTCCAGCTCTGTAAGCCAGTTCCTCCAGATGCCTCTGAAAGGCAATTCCGCCCATGGCAGTCATTTCCGGAAAATCCTCCGGTGTCACCGTCACAATCAGGGCGCTGTTGGCATTCACTCCCTCTCTGGCATGATTGCTCATGCCGTTTACTGCCAGACGCCCAGGCTCAGAAGAGGCATTGACCACATAACCGCCTGGACACATGCAGAAAGAATAGACCCCCCTGCCGCCCCCAGTCTGCCTGGTTACCTTATAAGGAGCCGCCCCCAGTCTGCCTGGATTCTCCATTCCATACTGGGACAGATTAATCTGCTTCTGCGGATGCTGGATTCTAAGTCCCACAGCAAACGCCTTGGCTTCCATGGAAATACCCTTTTGAAATAAGGTTTCAAACGTATCTCTTGCGCTGTGCCCTACAGCCAGAATTACTGCTTTCGCAGGAAGTATCTCCTCCCCCCGTTCTGGATGTTCCGTCTTCACGGCTTCCACCGCTCCATCCCGAATCACCAGATCTGCTGCCTTTGTAAGAAAACGCACCTCACCTCCCAGAGAGATGATCTCTTCTCTCAGACGCTTGACTACCTGGCTCAGCACATCCGTTCCTACATGAGGTTTGCTGGAGTACAGAATGGACTCATCAGCTCCTGCCTCTGCAAGAATCCTTAATACCTCTGTATTTCGGCCTGAGACATCCTTCACCAGAGTATTCAGCTTTCCGTCTGAAAAAGTTCCGGCTCCCCCTTCTCCAAACTGGACGTTGGACTCTGGATTCAAAAGTCCAGTTTCCCAGAACCGTCTCACATCTTCTGTTCTCGTATCCACATCTGCTCCCCGCTCTAAAATCACCGGCCGGAAACCGGCTCTTGCAAGCATCAGCCCACAGAACAGTCCCGCAGGGCCAAAGCCGATAATCACAGGCCTGTCAGGCAAATGTTTTGCCTCTGCCTCTGGTTCTGGAAACTGGTAAATCTTTTCCTGTACATTGAGAATATTGGGGCTTTTCGCACGCTTCACAGCAGAAACTTCATTTCCTTCTATCTGAACGTCCACCGCATATATGTAAAGCAGTTTCCCCTTTTTTCTGGCATCTATGGACTGGCGCCGGATCGTCAGCTTTCTGATTTTATCCTGTGGGATTTTTAAAAGCTTTGCCGCCTTTTTTTCTAAATCCTGCTTCCCGTGATCCACAGGAAGCTTCAGCTGGTTAATTCGTATCATGCTCTATCTTCCTCCATGAATGCCTGCCAGTGCGCCCGTACTCCAGGCCCACTGCAGGTTGTACCCACCGCAGATACCGTCCACATCCAACAGTTCTCCGACCAGGTAAAGGCCTTTTTTCTTTTTTGATTCCATGGTGTGCGGATCTACCTCCCTCACATCTGCGCCGCCGCAGCATATCTGGGCGTTTGCAAATGGATTCGTTTCCGCAATCTCTGTCTCAAACTGCTTAATCAGCCGGGCCAGCTCCGATATCTGTACCTCTGTCAAATCAGAAGTTTTTCTGTCTGGGGCAATCCCCGCCAGACGGAGAAACAAAAGAGCCAGCTTTTTATTAAACCACCCGGTTAAAAAGCTTTCTGCACTCCTTGCCCCTAAAAGCTGTCTGCGTTCTCTGAGAAAGCTCCCCAGCTCCCGTCTGTTAAGATCTGGATAAAAATCAACCACTGCCTTCACCTGCGCTCCCTGATCCAGAGCAGACGAGGCAAACCGGCTTACCTGAAAGACAGGGATCCCGGATATTCCATAATCGGTCAGCTGGAGCTCTCCCTGATCGGAAGCCAGCTTCTTTCCATCTGCCCAGATACTTACCACAGCATCTGTCCTGACACCGGAAATCTGCTTAAAAAATTTCTCCTTGCACCGCAGCTGCACCAGGGCGGGCAGAGGGCTGATAATCCTGTGTCCAAGCTTTCTTGCCAGCACATAGCCGCTTCCATCGGAGCCGGTAGATGGGGCAGCCTTAGAGCCGGTCGCAAGAATCAATGCGTCAGAGTGAAAACGCCCTTTCTCGCAGGAGACCATCCACTCCCTCTTTCCGTTCTTCCCGGCATCAGGCGCTGTAATTGCCGCACTGCCGCATTCTGTCACAACCTTCACTCCCAGCTGCGCCAATTCCTCCCTCAGTGCATCCAGAACGGAAGAAGCCTGGCCCGAAGCCGGGTAAAGATAGCCGTTTCTGTCCTTTAAAACGATCCCCAGATCCTCAAAAAAAGCCTCTGTCTCCGGCTCTCCAAACCGGTTTAACACTTCCATGGGAAATCCCGGCACACTGCTTCTATAACACATCCCATCCATGTGCCGGTTGGTCAGATTACATTTTCCGTTACCCGTAGATAAAATTTTCTTTCCCACCCGGTCCATATGCTCTAGAAGCGTAACTTCAGCTCCCTGCCTGGCCGCAAAAATGGCAGCCGTCATGCCGGAAGCTCCTCCTCCTATAATAATCACACGTTTTGACATGCAGATTCTCCTGTCTGTATCCAGCTTTTTTACCTTGTATTTTTCTATGCCGACTCAGTTTCAGTGCCAGCATATCACTGACGCTAGTATACATGAACACAAAAAAAAGTGCAATTTAAAATTTAGCTGGTGTAGGATTCCAGATAGTGGAGAACTTCCATCATGGAAGAAAACCACAATCCATCCAGCAGCCGTTCCTGCTCTGTAAGGGGAAACTCTGATAAAGGCATGTGGGTATCCAGACAGATAGCGCTTTTGTCCTTTGCAAATACAAACAGAAAACCGTTTTCTGATACAAGACAGTAGCCCTCCTCTCTAGCTGTTACCTGTGTGCCTGGAATTCCGGCCGGGAGATCTTTTTCCTGATTTTCCCCATCTGCAGTTTCCTGCCCTTCTCCTTCTTTTGCCTCAGAAAAGTCGTCCCATGACTCCCTCTGTCCTTCCAGAGCCTCTGCTCTGTTCTGCTCATTTACAGTCTCTGCCTGTTCCGTTTCCTGTGAAAGGGGAGTATCCCTCTCTCTGATTCCGGCAAACAGCAGCACAAGCGCTGCCGTGCATATGGTAAAGACAGACATGCCTGTAAAAAGCCAAAACATCCTGCGCCTTTTGCTATATTGTTCCATGAAAAAATTCCCTCCTTACTGGTAGTATCCGTCAAGAGGGAATTTTTTAAACACAATTTTAGAAAAGGTGAAATTTCCGTCCAAAGGCAATCACCTTCGTGCCCCCCGGCATAGACCGAAGTTCCGACTGCTCTACGCCTCCAAGCTTTAAAAGCAGGCAGCCATAGACAAACACTCCGGCACATACTGCCAGAATTGCTGCTGCCGCATTGTTCTTAAGAAGCAGAAACAGTCCCTGATAACTTCCGTAGGCAGCCGCTCCCATAACTGCCGCTGCCAGAGCAGGGATGAGGAAGGTTCTTTTTATCTCCTGCCTGTAGCGCAGATGCCTTCTGATAGCCAGCCCATTTAACAGGCAGATAATTAAAGCGAATAAAATATTGGCGTACAGCACGCTGTAAATACCCCAGTGAAATCCCATAAGCATCACATACAGGGCAGCCACGTGAAGCACCAGGGCAGCAGCCGCGTTCCTCACTGGAATATTCATATGGCTCAGACCCTGTAAAATAGCGTTTGTCACAGTAGACAGAGATAAAAATACAATAGCCGATGAGCCATATACCATCATCTGAACCGCCGAAGCTGTATCTCCGCTGTGAAAAAGAAGGCGATTCACCGGTTCCGCCAAAACCGTCAGGCCCACAGCGGCAGGAATCGCAATTACCATAGAAAACCGGATCGCCATCCCGGCCTTTCTTCTGGCTTCCTTCCTCTCCTTTCTGGCCACTGCCGCCGCCAGCGATGGGATCAGGGAGGAGGACAAAGCGTTAGCCATGGCTAAGGGAACATGAACCAGGAGCAGATACTTGTTGTTGTAAATGCCCCAGAGGGCCAAAAACTCCTCCCCCTGTCCCAGCGCGTCCATTCCATAAGCCATAATACTATTGTCCAAAACCGCGTTAATATTGTAAACAGCAGAACTTAAAATAACCGGCAGGACCGTCAGGGCGAAAGTTCTGGAAATATGGCTGTAGGATTCCTTTTTCCCTTTTCTGTCCTTTCTGGCACGTTTTTTCATCACTGGCCGATAGACGGCAAATAAAAACAGCATAAAAAGAAGAGCTGTCAGGGCTCCTGCCCCTGTTCCAATGGTGCCTCCGGCTGCTCCAAAGGCCTCCGGATATCCTGTGGTTTCAAAAACCCTGTTTGAATCCAGTCCAACCTTAAACAGAAGGCCTGCCGCCGTCACGCTGATCACTGCGTTCACCACCTGCTCAAAGATCTGGGAAAAGGCAGTGGGAACCATGGTTCCATGGCCCTGAAAATACCCTCTGAGTACGCCCAGATAGGCCATCACCCATATGGTGGGGGCCAGGGTCTTTAACGCATACACACAGAAAGGAGTCATAAACACCTTATCCGCAAAAAAATCTCCGAAATGCCACACTCCCGCGCAGGCCAGCCCTCCGGCCACAGTCGCGTACACTAAAGATGCCCAGAGCACTCTGGAGGCATTTCTGAACTCCCCTCTGGCCAGCCTTGCTGAAACCATCTTGGAGACAGCCAAAGGCAGGCTGTAGGAGGAGAGAATCAGGACAATGTTATAGACATTAAAGGCAGTCGAGTAATAGCCCATCCCCTCATCCCCTATAATATTTGTCATAGGGATCCGGTACATCAGGCCAATCAAACGCACAATAATACCAGCGGCAGCAAGGATGGTCCCATGGATCACAAAATTCCCTGTCTTTTTTCGCTTCGGTTTCGTCTGCTGTTGTTTTACCGCCAGTTGTTTTACTGGCTGCTTCCTGGGCTGTCTTGACTCTGGCATCTTTTCGGAAGCTTTAAGAGGCGGCGCAGACGGTCGTTTTGATGGAGGGGCGGTATCAAAAGCATCCTGGACATCCTCAAGGGTCAGAATTCTTCTCGCTGGCTGCCGTTTTTCCATTCCTCTTCGTCTCATTCTTCCATTCATAGAGAAACCCGCCTATCTGGTGTAGCCCTTAAGGCTCAAAATCTCTTCCTGTTTCTTTTCCATCACCAGACGCTCGTCCTCCTCCATGTGATCATAACCACATAAGTGAAGCATACTGTGAGCCGTTAAAAACGCCAGCTCTCTGGCCTGGGAATGGCCGTATTTTTCTGCCTGCTCCTCCACCTTATCTACAGAGATTACAATATCGCCCAGCAGAAGTTCTCCTGTTTCCAGGTTAAAATAATCCTCCGCCATCTCTTCCAGCCGTTCAAAATCAGAGGGCGTCTCATAATCGCCCATAGGAAATGAAAGTACATCTGTCGCCCTGTCAATCCCCCGGAACTCCTGGTTAATCCGATGAATCTCCCTATCGTCCGTCAACAGCACATTCACCTCCGCTTCGTAAGGGCATTTCTCATAATCTAACGCAGCTGTTACAACCTCGCGGATAATTTCCTCATAGGGGATATTCAGCTTTTTTTCTGCTTCGTATTCAATATTAATTGTCATGTCTCTTCCTCTTTTTCGTCTGTATTTGTCTCTGGGGCTGGCTGCTCTTTTTCTCGTAATCCTCGTAGGCCTCCACAATTTTCTGCACCAGCGGATGGCGTACTACGTCCGAACTGGTCAGATAGCAGAAACTGATATCGTCAATCTTTTTCAGCACCCGGATAGCAGTATCCAGTCCCGACGCCGCTCCTGCTGGAAGATCCTTCTGGGACTGATCTCCCGTAATGATCACCTTCGAACCGAAACCGATTCTCGTCAGAAACATTTTCATCTGAGCCGGTGTCGTATTCTGGGCCTCGTCCAGAATGATAAAAGCATTGTCCAGAGTGCGTCCTCTCATATAGGCCAGAGGCGCTACTTCAATCAGCCCCTTTTCTGAATTGTGCAGGTAGCTTTCTGCCCCCATAATCTGATACAGGGCGTCATACAGAGGCCTCAGATAGGGATCAATTTTGCTCTGCAGATCTCCCGGCAGAAAGCCCAGTCGTTCTCCTGCCTCGATAGCAGGACGAGTCAGAATAATCCTTCCTACTTCCCCATTTTTAAAAGCCTGAATGGCCATGGCCATGGCCAGGTATGTCTTTCCCGTTCCCGCAGGGCCGATGCCAAATACAATCATCTTCTTTCTGATGGCATCCACATACTGCTTCTGTCCCAGGGTTTTGGGCTTTACAGGCTTTCCCGTCACAGTACGGCAGATAATATCTCTGTCTATTTCCAGAATTTTATCGTCATTTTCCGTAAAGGACAGGGAAACTGCATAGTCCACATTCTGCTCTGTAATGGTATTCCCCCGCCTGGAAAGCTCAATCAGATTGTTAAATACACTTTTAGCCTGTCGGATGGCATGTTCCGGCCCAATGATTTTAAGCGCCCCGTCTCTGGCAATCATCGTCACATGGAGTGTGCGCTCAATTTTTTTCAAATACGCATCAAACTGTCCGCAGACGTTTCTTTCATGCTCCATCGGTATGTCGATTATAGTCTCTATTACGCTCATTTTACTGTTCTTCTCCTTCTTTTTCTGGTGAATTACCCTTTTCTTCCAAGGGAATCAGGCGGCCGAAGGGCTCCTCCACTGTCATTTCCAGCTGAAACTGGCAGACAGAATCATTATCTAGTATTGTAACATTATTTTCTATAATGTGTACCCCCTTTTCTATTAATTTTGCCTCTGTCTGTCTTCTGTATTCCTCCGCCATGGCGGAAAGCTCTTTTTCTGTATAATTCATGGAGCAGAGCACATATTCTTCCGCCCTGATTGTTCCATAAAAAAAAGGCAGACAAAAGCTCTCTGTAATATGGGCCTGTCTCGTCTCTGCCGTATACGTCCAATCGGTTCCCTTAAAATCCGGCGGCAGCAGGACGAATGTTTTTCCAAGGATTTGAAAAAAAATCCCCCTTCGCACTTTTCCTGTGGCAATCTTTTCTTCATGCCACAGGGAAATTTTCTTTTTCTCCATCCGTCTGCGCCTCCCCACAATATCAGCGTCTGCCCTGACTGTATGCTCTGATATCACCGTCCCAGCATCGTCTGTAATAGGGATTCTTCCGCTGACTAACACCTGCCCTTTTTCCACCGTATCGCCTGGATGTACCATGGGAATGCCGCTTC
>CAUCIO010000061.1 GCA_958442925.1 uncultured Clostridium sp.
ATTTTTGTTTTTATTTTTTGTTCTTTTTAAATTGTTTCTTTTTTCTTAAAATCATAAAAAATGGAAGCTCCCCGGACTTTAACAAATTCTCCGGAAAGCTTCCTTCTTTCTTTTACAGAATCTCTGTCACCTGGTAATCCTGATCCTCTACCGCTTTCTTCAGCACATCGTCTGCTACTTCTGACGCCATCTTCACTACAGCCGTTCCCTTCTCATGGCTGACTTCCGCCGCCTCTACTCCAGGAATGGCTTCCAGTGTTTTTTTCACTCTGGCCTCACAATGTCCGCACATCATTCCCTCAATTTTCATTGTTTTTTCCATTTCTTTTTTCTCCTTTTCTGCCTCACGGCGTTTTGTCTTCATTTTTTTATCCTTAGCCCCGTCTCTGATAGAAAGAAAATTAAGACGAAGCGCGTTTGATACTACACAGAAGCTGGAAAGGCTCATGGCCGCTGCGCCAAACATGGGATTCAGCTTCCACCCGAACAGAGGAATAAAGAGACCTGCCGCCAGAGGAATTCCCACTGCATTGTAGAAAAAGGCCCAGAACAGGTTTTCATGAATATTCCTCAGCGTTCCACGGCTCAGACGGATTGCCGCCGGAACATCGCTTAACCGGCTCTTCATCAGAACCACATCCGCCGCGTCAATAGCTACGTCAGTTCCTGCTCCTATGGCAATTCCCATATCAGCTCTCGTCAGAGCCGGCGCATCGTTAATACCGTCTCCTACCATAGCTGTCTTACCCTTTTCCTTTAACTTGCGGATTACCGCCTCCTTGCCCTCCGGCAGCACCCCTGCAATGACCTCGTCCACCCCGGCCTGCCTGCCGATGGCACGGGCTGTTTTTTCATTATCCCCTGTCAGCATCACCACATGGATGCCCATATTCTGCAGCTCGCGCACGGCCTTAGGGCTGTCCTCCTTAATCACATCAGCCACCGCAATCATTCCGGCCAGGGTTTCATTTTCCGCAAACAAAAGCGGTGTTTTACCCTGTTCTGCCAGAGACTCTGCCTGCCGCTTCACAGCTTCGGAGACAGAAATCCTGCCGCTCATAAAGGAAAAGCTTCCTCCCAGAAGTCTTCTGCCTTTTAGAGAGGCGGCCACGCCGCTTCCCACCAGAGCCTCAAACTCATCTGCCTCTTCTGGTTTCAATCCCAGTTCCTCTGCTTTCCTCATAACCGCCCTGGCCAGAGGATGCTCGCTTTTCTTTTCGAGGGAAGCCGCCAGACTTAAAAGCTCCTCTTCTGTCACTCCGGAAGAAGGCAGCAGATCTGTCACATGAGGTTCTCCCATGGTTATAGTTCCCGTCTTATCCAGGGCAATGATCTCTGTCTTTCCCGCCTCTTCCAGGGCAGCGGCTGTCTTAAACAGAATTCCATTTTTAGCACCTACGCCGTTTCCTACCATAATTGCCACTGGAGTGGCAAGTCCCAGAGCGCAGGGACAGCTGATCACGAGAACAGAAATCCCCCGGGCCAGAGCAAATCCAAAGCTCTGTCCTGCTATCATCCACCCTGCGGCTGTTACAAGGGCAATTCCAATTACTGCCGGTACGAAAATGCCTGATACCCGATCTGCCGCCTTGGCAATAGGCGCCTTGGTAGCGGCTGCATCGCTGACCATCTGAATAATCTGGGAGAAGGTAGTGTCCTCTCCCACCCTTGACGCCTGACAGCGGATAAATCCCGACTGATTCAAGGTAGCTGCGAACACCTTATCCCCCGCCGTCTTATCTACAGGAATACTTTCTCCCGTCAGCGCCGACTCGTCTACTGCACTGTTTCCCTCTAAAATCACGCCGTCTACCGGGATATTTCCGCCTGGGCGAACCAGAAAAACATCTCCCTTTGCCACCTGGTCGATGGAAATCTCCATCTCCTCCCCATTCCGCCAGACTACTGCTGTTTTCGGCGCCAGTTTCATAAGATTTTTCAGCGCATCTGTGGTCTTTCCCTTAGAGCGGGCCTCCAGCATTTTTCCAACTGTGATAAGCGTCAGAATCATGGCAGCTGACTCAAAATAAAACTCGTGCATATATTCCATGACTCCAGCCATATCTCCCCGCATCTGGGCATCTGTCATGGCAAACAGAGCATATACGCTGTAGAGGAAGGAAGCTCCGGAACCCAGGGCCACCAGAGTATCCATATTCGGTGCCTTATTCCACAGACTTTTAAAACCGCTTATAAAAAATTTCTGGTTAATCACCATAACGATGCCAGTGAGCAGAAGCTGCACAAGGCCTACCGCCACATGATTTTCAGCCAGAATCTCCGGAAGGGGCCAGCCCCACATCATATGGCCCATGGAAACGTACATGAGCACAATCAGAAAGCCCAGGGACGCGGCCAGACGCCTTTTAAGGACAGGCGTTTCCCGATCCGCCAGCAGTTCCTCTCCTGCCTTATCCTCTGGGCCTCTTCCCTTCTGCCCGGATTCCCCCTTGACAGAAGCGCCGTATCCCGCCGCTTCCACTGCCGCAATAATATCTTCAGGCTTCGCCGGGCCTTCTACACCCATGGAATTTGTCAGAAGGCTGACCGAGCAGGAGGAAACTCCCTCTACCTTTGACACAGCCTTCTCCACCCTGGCGCTGCAGGCCGCGCAGCTCATACCAGTCACAACATACTGTTTCATCTATGTCCCTCCTTTTTCTGAAATTATTATATACCCCTAATGGGTATAAGTCAAGGAGTAAATGAAAAACCTATGTGCGGCCATTTCAAATCGTATGCTAAAAACCCGAACCTTCTGAAAAATAGCCATCCAGGCAGAAACCATGGTCCACAGGCCCGCTTCCGCTGCCCAGATCCATTCCAGCAGCCAGAGCGCCAGACAGGTATTCCTTAGCTCTTTTTACCGACTCTCTGAGGGAAAATCCCTTAGCCAGATTGGAAGCCAGGGCGCTTGACAGGGTACAGCCTGTTCCGTGGGTATTTAAAGTGTCAATTCGTTTGCCTTTAAACCATTCTGCCCTTCCGGCTGCATAGAGAAGATCATCGGCATCCTGAATGCTGTGTCCTCCTTTTAAAAGCACGGCACAGCCATACTGCCTGCTGATATACTCCGCCGCCAGCTCCATCTCCTTCCTGCCGGAAATGGTTTTTCCTGACAGAAGTTCTGCCTCCGGAATATTGGGAGTGACCAGCTGGGCCAGAGGAAACAGTTCCCGCGTAAGCGCCTCCACTGCATCTGGCTGAATCAGCCTGGAACCGCTGGTAGAAACCATAACCGGATCCACCACGATATGCTCCGCTCTGTAAAACCGCAGTCGCTCCCCCATTACCTGAATCAGTTCTTTTGAAACAGCCATTCCTATTTTTACTGCATCTGGGCGAATATCTTCAAATACTGCGTCAATCTGCTGTCTCAAAAACTCGCCGTCTACTGCCAGGATACCGGATACCCCTATCGTATTTTGAGCCGTTAAGGCTGTGACAGCGCTCATTCCAAACACGCCGTTCATAATCATGGTTTTTAAGTCTGCCTGGATTCCTGCTCCGCCGCTGGAATCACTTCCTGCAATCGTCAAAACTGTTTTCACTGAGCCTCCCCCTCTCTGTATTTCCCGATTTTCTGATCAATCGTCAAAATTTCTCCTTCTGGCTTATAAATGACTTTAATATAAGAAATAACCTTCGGCGCTCCGGCGCGGACTGCTGTTTTCTGGCATTCTGCGGCAAGCTCCATCAGCTGGTCGAAGTTCTCTCCCACTATCACAGTCTCCAGAGGCCCTACCTCATAGCGGAGTCCTGTATTTTTGATGCAGCCAATCACCTCGTCTACGATTCTGCATACCTCCTCATCGCTCCCCACCTGAGGCAGCACCTGAATTGCAATACTTGCGCTCATAATTAAAATTCCTCCCAGTTTTCTATGATTTCATCTGACACATCTTCCAGCCGCTTTTTCTCTTCCGCTGTTTTGCAGCTGTTCTCATCGTATACCCCTACCACGTAAAAGCCTGCCTTTTTCGCAGTTTCCGCCGCATACAGCGCGTCCTCATAAACAGCAGTATCCTTTGGCTTCGCCCCCATTCTCTGCGCCGCTTCCAGATAAATGTCAGGGCGCGTCTTTCCTGCTCCCACATCCTCGCAGGAAAGAAAGGCTTCAAAATAATCGGCTGCTCCCAGACGCTTCAGACAGGCTTCCACCAGCTCTTTCGATGTGGCGGAGGCCACGCACATCCTGACGCCTTTTTCCTTCAGCCTTCTCAGGTACGCCTTCACTCCTGGCTTCAGTGAAATATCCTCTCTGTAATGGCGATCCATCAAGGCATTCATCTCCTCTGCTACAGAGGACACTGTGCCCAAAATTCCAAAGATGCGGATAAACAAAGCCGCTGACTCTGGAATTGTCATGGTCTTAATCTGACTTAAAAGGCTGTCCGGAAGCTCTTCCACTCCCTGGCTCCTCAAAAATTCCTCTGCCAGCCCCTTCCACCATTCCATGGAATCCACGAGAGTACCGTCTAAATCAAAAATCCCATAGCTTTTATTCACAGTCTGTGATCTCCTTTGCAAGAGCTGCTAATTCTGCAGCCGCTTTTCCCGGCTGCTCCGCCCCAAAAAGGGCAGATATCACCGCAATTCCGTCTACGCCGCTTCCTGAAAGTTCCCGCACATTACCCCTGTTAATTCCCCCTATGGCGACCACCGGTATGGACACTGAAGCCGAAATTTCCCGCAGCTTCTCAACCGAAAGATTTCTGGCGTCTTTCTTTGTGGAGGTTCCAAATACTGCTCCCACTCCGATGTAATCGGCTCCGGCCTGTTCTGCCTTCCTGGCTTCCTCCACTGTTCCGGCGGAAATCCCCAGAATCCGCTCCGGACCTATCATTTCCCTGATATTGCGCCCCTTTATATCCGACTGTCCTACATGGACTCCGTCTGCCCCAGACCGGACAGCTATTTCCACACTGTCATTGACTACAAACGGAACGTGAAACTGAGCACATAAATCTTTCAGCTCCCTTGCTTCCTCCTGAAAAGCTTCCTGAGCCAGATTCTTTTCCCGAATCTGAAGAAAGGTCACTCCATGCTCTAAAATCTCCCGGCACACGTCTGAAAGACTCTCCCCCGGCTTCAGCCAGGTTCGGTCTGTGATCCCGTAAAGAAGCATCGCCTGTCTGATCTCTTCCCTAGAAAATTTCATACTTTATCCTCTCCTTAAACTGTTCTTCTGTCAGATTAAATACTGCGTCAATCAAATCGCTGCGAAAGGAGGCATTTCCCGTCCCCCGCTCTAACCGCTTTTCATCTGCCAGCTCCCCGCAGATTCCCATAACAGAGGCAGCTGCAAAAGCCGCAGTAAAACAGTCCTCCTGGTGCGCCCCGCACAAGGCCCCCACCAGGGCAGTCAGCATACATCCGCTTCCTGTTATCCGGGCCATCATGGGCGTTCCATTTCTTAAAATCACTGTCTGACTGCCGTCAGAGAGCAGATCCACTCTGCCTGAGACAGCAATGACACTGCGCGTTTTCCCTGCCAGCTTTTCCACCACCTTGGCAGCGTCGGGCAGGTTTTCCTCTGTAATCTCGTCAAAAGCACCTGCATCCACTCCCTTTACAGAGGACTGCTCTCCTGCCAGGAAACGTATCTCCGATGCATTTCCCCTGATAACGGAAAAATGGACGGCTCTCATAAGCCTTGCCGACTCAGCCCGGCGCAGGCTGGTTCCTCCAGCTGCTACCGGATCGAATATCACTGGAATTCCATGGCGGTTAGCCTCTTTTCCAGCCGCCTCCATGGCGTCTGTATCGCCGATGGCCCCCAGGTTGCAGACCAGCCCCTGGGCCATCGTTACTGCCTCAGCTGCCTCCCTGATATCATGGGCCATTGAGGGAGAACCTCCAGCCGCCAGGATGATATTGGCACAGTCATTCACTGTGACAAAATTGGTAATACACTGCACTAAGGGGCGTTTCTCCTGTACCTGTCTGAACACTTCCCATGCCTGGTTCCTTAAATCCTCCATAACATCTCCTTTCCTGCTAAGATGCCCATCAAAGGACATACTGCTCCCTGCTCTGCCTTTACTCCAGTTCCTGCTCCATCCGTTCCAGCAGTCTGCCTTTTTTCAGCATCAAAAGTACCGCCAGCCCCATAGCGGCTCCTGTCACCGCTGAGGGTGTATAAAATGGAATGTAGTAAAAAGGCGACTGGGCGTCTAAGCCGTAAAACAGCTTCATAAGGGGATAGGAAGCCATTGCTCCTAAAAAGCCCGTTCCAATCACCTCTCCCACAAAGACCAGATAAATATTTTTTGTTTTTCTGTACAGGAACCCGCCCAGTACAGGGCCAAACACAGCCCCTGTCACTGCCTGGATCGTCCGGCCTGACATCATCCTCATAATACCGCATAAAAATGCGCTGGCACACCCATACCACGGTCCCAGAAAGACCGCAGCCAGCACATCTACAAAATGCTGGAATGGAGCCATTGAGGGAAAATACACAAAAGTGTTCAGCACAAAGGCCAGACAGGCCAGCATGCCTGTCATCACCAGTTTAAGCGTCCTGCTTTTTGCCCCGATTTCCGTTTTTACTGTCTGATGTTGATTCATAACGTTCTCCTTTTCCCGGAAAACTCTGTGGAGTGCAGATTCATTAAAACACAAAAACGGAGACGCCTGAAAACGACGTCTCCGAAAAAAGTTCATCCCTTTTGACTTCCTACGGCGGCATTATCCGCATCAGGTTAAAGGGTCGAAGTTTGATTACTTCCTCTCAGCCTGCTCCACAAGCTCCCCTGTGTTTTTAATTGCACTATTATTATAATGCATGGAAGTAAAAATGCAAGTAAAACTTTTCTTTAGGTTAATACCTCGCAGATTCAGCATAATCCTGTGTGATTACCCCAATGCCGAATCAAGAAAGATGGAGAAAACCAAATCTCTTATTCTTTTTATTTATAGCGCGCCCGAAATAATGGACGAAGTTCAGAAATCGGTCGTTTTTCCTCGATTAACTGCCGCATTTTTTCTGCTGATGCAGCAATTTTTTCTGCTTCCTCAATTACATCTTCTGCCAACTCGTAGGGAACAATACATACACCTGAATCATCTGCCACCATCAAATCTCCTGGCTCTACCAGTTTTCCGCAAAGAGTAATAGGGCCGTTCATTTCTACGCATTCCATGCGATATTTACCTGTAATCTGTGTCGTTCCACAAGAAAATACCGGATATCCCATTTCCCTGATAGAGCTGACGTCGCGGCAGCAGCCATTTACGATATTTCCAGCAAAGCCACAGCTCTTTCCAACTGTACAGCTTTGTCCTCCCATATTAGAGACTTCCAGATTTCCTCCAAAATCAGAGACCAAAACATCTCCTGGTTCTCCAATATAGTAAATATCTCTCGTGGACATAGCAATAAAGTCATGGTCATGGGCTCCCTGAGTCGGAGTTTTCCTCACTGGAATATTTCTGATTGTAACTGCTGGTCCTACAATTTTAGAGCCCGGAATAACCGGTTTAATATGAGAAGTGGGAATTGCACCGTCGATTCCATAGCCATCTAAAATATCGGAAACTGTAGTAGACATATCCTCCAATGCATAATAACGGTCAATAATTTCTTTCTTTACTCGTGGAAATGTAATCTTCGTAATCCGTTCTCTTGGAACCAACCCCCAAATCCGTCCTGCTTTTTCATATTCCTCATAATCTGCATCTCTTTTAGCTCGCTGTGCTGCTACATCCTCATTATAAGATTTTACCTGATCAAGATCCATGATTTTACTCTCCTTTGTCTTTTTTAGTGATTTCCAATTTTGTTTCCTATCAGATAACATTGTTTACTTTTTCGAACTCAATGTACCATATTTTTATTTTTCTGTCAACTAAACTCTCAAAATTTTATTTCATCTTTTCTTTTTTTTAAAGCTATATTATAATTTAAAAAACAGCAAAGGAATTTCTCAAGGAGTGATTACCATGAATTCAACTGAAAAAACAGCTGCCCTTCTTAAGCTTTTAGGGCAGTCTCCCTATGTACACAGCGTAACTGAGCTAGGTGAAAAAATCGGCTGCAGCAAAAGCGGAACCTTTAAGATTCTTGCAGTTTTAATGCAGAGTGGTTTAGTTTCTCAAACCTCTGAACACAAATATACCCTGGGGCCTGTTACTTACATTCTTGGCAAAACCTATGAAGAACATATTGGCCTATCCAAGATGGTAAAGCCATATCTGGAACGTCTCACAGAATTAACAGGAGAAAATGCCTCTTTCAGTATGCTTATTAACGGCAAGGCAAACTTGATTTATCGTGAAGAGAGCCGTCGGCAGGTTCGTGTAGTCGGACAGGTAGGTGAAGAACGCCCTCTCTATGCAGGTGCTACCGGAAAAGTGCTAGGGGCTTTTCAGGATGAAGAAGTAATACACAGACGACTGATGGAGCAGCCTCTGATTCCTTTTACAGAAAAAACCATTACCTCTCCCAAAGAACTTCTCGATGAATATGAAAAAATCCGCTCACAGGGCTATGCAATCAGTAATGGGGAACTGAATATTGAAACTGTCGGAATTGGAGCCCCTATTCGTGATTCATCTGGGAACGTGTGGGCTGCCATTTCTATCGGTGCCCCCCGCATGCGCATTGATGAAATCAAAATACAGCGATACATTTTTCTTATTCAGGAAACTGCTGAACAAATGACACGGGATATTCTTCATGAACAGCCCTAGACAAAAACTCAGCTGTCTTCCAGAACTGTTCACAGTCTTCTGGATGACGCTGAGTTTTATTTTTAAACCTTTCTATTTTTTGTTCTCCACAAGGAAACGATTACCTGTCTTTATCACTAGTTTTATCTTTTCTTTTTTGTCTAATATGACAAATTTTATTTTTTTCCTTCTGAAAGGTTGAATTTTCCTCCTAAATTTGGTATATCTTTCATAACCCAATCTTCCAATCAGATAAATTGTTTATTTTTTCATATTTTATATAAGGAGGACTTATAATTCTATGATTGGTATCGGAATTTGGGCCTTTATTATCTATATATCCTTTATTATCGGGTGGAACCTTCTTCTGAAGCGCAGCATAGCAGAGGCAATGGCATTAGGCCTGTTAATCGCAGCAGCTTTCAGTGGGCACAACATGATTACTGTTCTGAAAGAAAGCCTTATCAGCGCCTTTACCAGTAATGTCATGCTTGCCATCATGCTTTTTACTTTTATGTCTGCTATTGTAACTGAGACAGGAATTATCAAACGCCTTGTCACAATTTTAAATTCTCGGCTCGGAAGGCTTAAGGGAGGGCCCGCATATATCTCGGCATGCGCCAGTGCCTTATTTGGTTTAATCGCAGGATCTGGTACTGGTAATGCAGCAGCTGTCGGTTCCATCACCATTCCCTGGATGTGCCAGAGCGGATGGTCCAAAAGCCTGGCAGCTACTATGATCGCCGGAAACGCCGGTTTAGGTATTGCTATGCCGCCATCAACGCCGATGCTTCTGATGCTGAGTTTCCCGCTTGTAGCAGAGACTCTTACTACCAGTGATGTTTACTTTGCTTTGGCCTGCGGTGGAACCTGGACTTTACTCTGGCGTTTTATTCTTATTACTTACTATGTCAAGAAATATAATATTCCTGCTCTTTCTAAAGATCAGATTCTTCCTGTGTCTACTGCTTTTAGAACAAGCGGAAGTTCTCTGACAATGTTCCTTGGCTGTATCATTCCCATTTGTCTTACTGTAGGGCCTATACATACATGGTTTGCAACCATGGAACAGTTTGGAGAAAAAGCCATTGGAGCTATCAATATCATTCTCTGGGTTCCAATCCTGATTGCTCTGATCTGTCTGATTGAAGGATGGAGGTATCTTCCTAAGGGTCTGTCCGGATTCAAGCAAATTCTTTTAAAAACCAGAAAAAGCTGTTCTACCGTAGGAGGAATGTCATTTTTCTCTTTAGCTGGCAGTTCCGCTCTGGCAGCAGCAGGATTTGGCACAGATTTCCAGGTTCTTTTAGAAAATATGGAACTGCCTCTTATCGTTATGCTGTTTGTTATTGCAGCTGTTATTGCTTTAACAGCAGGCCCTTTAAACGGAAGTGCCACAATTATTGCACTAGGCTCTATTTCATATGCTGCCCTGGTAAATGCTGGTATCGATCCGGTTTGTGCCGTTGTAGCAATTTTAATTTTTGCTTCTACAGAAGGCGCATCACCGCCCAGCTCTGCTCCAATTTTTATTTCTTGCAGTATTGCAAAACTAGATAAAATTTCAGAGACATTTAAACCTCTGGTTTTTCATTATGTCATACCGATTATTCTCATCGGAATACTGATAGCACTGGGAATTCTTCCCATTGTTCATCCTTAAAAGGAGAAAACGTATGGAAAAATTTAAAAAACTGCTGGATTTCGCGTTTCTCATTACTATGCTTGCATACATTGGACTTTCTGCAGTGGTTGTTTTTGGACAAACTTTCGCTGTTCTTTCTTTAAATGGCCCTTTATGTCTGTGGTTTAAGGAACACTTTTTAGTCCCTGCCTGCACATTTTGTGGCTGCACAGGACTGATTGCATTTGTCATGAGTTATATCTACAAATGGAACAGCAACGATTAAAGCAAAACACTTTAATTAATCTTCAATTTCAACATCTTTCGTGATATAAAAAAAGCCAGACACTCTTTGGAGCATCTTCTCCAAATCATGTGTCTGGCTTTTTAACTTACTACCTGATAAATCTGTCTGGCAGTTTACTAGAACTTACCTTCCTTAGCTGCTTCCTCAATGGCAACTGCAACTGCAACAGTCATACCAACCATCGGGTTGTTTCCTGCGCCGATAAGACCCATCATCTCTACGTGAGCCGGAACGGAAGAAGAGCCTGCAAACTGTGCATCAGAGTGCATACGTCCTAATGTATCTGTCATACCGTAGGAAGCAGGACCTGCTGCCATGTTGTCCGGATGAAGAGTACGTCCTGTACCACCGCCGGAAGCAACGGAGAAGTATTTTTTGCCTTTTTCCAGGCACTCTTTTTTGTAGGTACCTGCAACCGGATGCTGGAAACGTGTCGGGTTGGTGGAGTTACCTGTAATGGAAACGTCTACGCCCTCTTTCCACATGATAGCAACACCTTCCGGAACGCTGTTAGCGCCGTAGCAGTTTACTTTTGCACGAAGGCCCTCAGAATAGGACTTGCGGGATACTTCCTTAACCTCGTTGGTGTAAGGATCATACTCTGTTTCAACGAAGGTAAATCCGTTGATACGGGCAATAATCTGAGCTGCATCCTTGCCCAGACCGTTTAAGATAACGCGCAGAGGTTTCTGGCGAACCTTGTTTGCTTTCTCAGCGATACCGATAGCACCCTCAGCTGCTGCGAAGGACTCGTGGCCAGCCAGGAATGCGAAGCACTCGGTCTCCTCTTCCAGAAGCATCTTGCCCAGATTTCCATGTCCCAGACCTACCTTACGGGTATCTGCTACAGAACCAGGGATACAGAAAGCCTGCAGACCTTCACCGATTGCTGCTGCTGCGTCAGCTGCTTTTCTGCAGCCTTTCTTGATTGCGATAGCTGCACCAACGGTATAAGCCCATTTTGCATTCTCAAAGCAGATCGGCTGAATGCCTTCTACCATCTTGTATACGTCAAGACCTGCGTCTTTTGTAATCTTC
>CAUCIO010000062.1 GCA_958442925.1 uncultured Clostridium sp.
GACAGAAGATGAGACTGTGATACACCCGGAATCAGTAATCCTTGATAAAAAAGAGCTGAAGTATGATTTATCCTGTCAGTTTGCAGGAGATATCAGTTCAGAAATTATAAAAAAAGAAGGTTTTGGAATCAGGGATACGCTGAATGCCTCTGTTCTGCCAGAGCTGGCTAAAGGGGAGGAGTATGAGCCTTATAACAGGAAAGTTCTCTGGAGCTCCAGCGAACCAGATGCCGTATCAGTGCAGGATGGCGTTTTATCAGTAAATGACAAGGCTGCATGGATTGCAGAGGCGCTCAAGACTTCTCCATACAGCGCAGAAAGAGAAGTTATCATAACTGCCAGGACAGAGGACGGAAAAAAGGAGGATTCCTGCTGCGTTAAACTCCATTTTCAGGCGAAAGCGGTACAGGCGGATCGGGAGGAGGAGCAGTTTGATATTGTGCTTACGAAAAGCGGTCCCAGATCCAACCCTTCTTTTACATGGAAGGGGACAGCAGGAAAGCAGATGAAAGCTGAACTGTATCCGGAGAGAAAAGGGGAAAATCCAGTTTGGAAGAGCAGTGATTCTTCTGTTCTTACGGTGACGCCAGATGGTCTGGCAGCGCCGACTGCAGCAGAGGGAGAGGAAAACGCGGCGGCAGACTGGATCAAAAAAGCCATGGAAACCTACCCCTATTCAGGAGAAACAAGGGCATTTCTGGAAGTATCAGATCCAGAGGGGGTATCAAAGGACAGAATTTCAGTGAAACTCACATTTAAGATGCTGGATAGAACCTATTCTTCAGGAAGCAGTTCTTCTTCCGGTTCAGGAGGCGGCTCTTCTTCTGGATCAGGAGGCGGCTCTGCTTTCGGCCCAGGGAAGACGTCTGGTTTGGAAAGCGCTTCTGGACCGGCAGGAGAGGGATCGGGAGCAGTTAGCCAGGCAGAAGGAATTTCCGGAGTATGGCTCAGTACGCCGGAAGGGTTCTGGATGTTTGAAGCAGGGAGAAAGTACAGAAACGAATGGGCCTATATAAAAAATCCTTATGCAGGAGAAGGACAGAATCAGGCAGACTGGTTCCGCTTTGATGAGGAAGGACGAATGGTGACAGGATGGTTTACAGACACAGATGGAAATGAATATTACCTCTGGCCGGAATCAGATGGAACGAAAGGCCATATGGCAGTTGGCTGGCAGTGGATTGACAGGGATCAGAATGGAAGCAGAGAATGTTATTATTTTAATCCGCTATCCGATGGGACAAAAGGAAAATTAATAAAATCACCGGCAGAGCCGGACGGATACCAGGTAAATGGAGAAGGAGCCTGGATTACAGACGGAATCATTCAGACGAAAGGATAGAAAAAAATATGAAAAAGGCAGCAGGAGCGGTAATGGCAGCGTTTCTGACAGGAGCCGGGGCGGTTTCCGCCCTGGCTGCCGAAGGGTATGCAAATGGAGGATATTGGTCCAATCAGGACTCTATGGAGTGGACCTTTGAGGATGGAAGGGCGGAGATTTATAGCAGAGGGCCTGTATTTGGTGAACTGCATCCGGAAATTACAGATCCGGAATACTATCTGAATGAAAGATTTTGCCTTGCTGGGGCTGAAGGAGAAGGGAACCAGGGGAAGGAGCCGTTGACGGAGAAAGAGATGGAACAATTAGGAGAATTTCTTCACAGCTTTGACTGGATTCATGCAGATGAAGCGTTTCGGGCAGAGAAGGTATACGAGAGGATTGCTAACGGACACTCAGGAAACCAGTATAAAATGCCGGATCCTTCTCTTTATTCCAGCCGATTTCCGATTTTGACAGGGGGATTTGGTCTGTGTGAAAATTTTGCTGATGAGTATGCGGATCTGGCTGCGCTGACAGGACTTCAGTGCGAGGCTTATGACAGTGATTTGAATCACAGAGCCTGCCTTCTTAAAATAGACGGGCAGTGGTTTCGAGTGGATCCTACTTCTTCCAGCACATTTTTCAGCAATGCATCCTTTTGTCCGGCTGACTATGAAAGGGAAAAGAAACGCGTCAGGGAAGCGTCAAAGGAAAAATGGGACACATATTTTAAGAAATATCCAGACAGCCGTCTGGCGGAGGATTTTTTAATGATGGATCGCCTTGCGAGAGGAGAAATCACAGCAGAGGAGTATAACAGCTGGGCAGACAATTATTATAAATAGCAAGGCGGTTCAGAAACAGAATTTGGAAGGAGGGGATGAGCAGTGGAAAAATTCAGCAGATATTGCTTCAGTGGGAAAGGACGGCGCGCCCTATCGCTAGTCCTCTCAATTATTTTAATGTGGATGGGATGTCTTCCCTACCTGCCTCCGCTTCAGTTTCAGGCAGCTGAAAACAGAGATGTGGTGACTTTAACATCCGCTTATGGAGATTTTGGCGGAGACCATAAGCTGTACTGTATTGATAAAGGAGGTCTGGCAATCTGGGGAATTGCAGATGATGGAGATCAATATGAAAAGCACAGTCCTTCCGGTATGAGGATTCCCCTGTCCCAGAGAGAACAGGAGTATATTTTCTGGGGAATTTTGACTCTGCAGGCATCCATAGGGGTGACAGAGGCAGCCAGTGCAGTAAAAAATATTAAGGCAAACTCCGCCGCACAGGGGAAAACGCCAATTACCAGCCTGGTGACAGAGGAGGATTTAAAAGCGCTTATTTATAAAGCTGATGTGAGGAAAAAATATCCCTGGCTGGAAGAAGCTGCTGCAGATACAGAGGGCTATCTGAAAATGGCAGGGCTGATTTCAGACGGAGGAAGCGTTTCTCAAAGCGGGAAAAAGATTCCGGATTTTTTGGCTGGATGTACTTCTGAGGCATCGGCTTACACGGTAAGCCCGGACGACTATACAATACATTTTGCTGAAGACGGTTCTGATGCCCAATTTATCGCTGAAGTTCCTCTCCTTTTTTCAAGCGATTCCGGTTTATCTTATACGGAGACTCCGCCTGACGGGTGGATTTGTACAAAAACAGATAAGGAAATACAGTTTTATAATCCGACCCAGAATCCTTCGGGACTTCTGGTGAAATTTGCAGTAGAGGGAACAGATTATGCGTCTGCCAAAAGCTCCTACAGGTCAGAGGGGGAGCTGTTTGAAGACTGTCTGCAGTTTTGGGAGTGTGTTCAGTGCTCTGGAAATCATACAGGAGGGACTCCCCCAAGCAGCCCCACAGAAATCCATCAGCGTATGGTTTGGATGGAACTAAAGATGGCGCAGTCAGGTCTTTTTGCTTCTGTGGGAGGAACAGCAGTTCCAGGGGAAACAGAGGGAAACGTGGTATTCCATGTGTTCCGCCATGCAGAAGACTTTATTGCTAATTACAATGTGCAGCTGTTTAAGTTTGATCACGAGACAGGACAGCCTTTGGAAGGTGCCAGATTTGTTTTATATGAACGTTTTGACGATAAAGGAGAGATCGATACAGAGAGAGATGGTTTGGCACACATTTACAAAGGGGGAAGTCCATATGCCAGCTATCATAAGGACAATCCTGTTATTTGGGATGGTTTTCGGAGAGTTGGAACGGTTGTAACAGATAAGAATGGCTATGGAAAACAGAGAATTGCCCATGGATATCACTATGATAAAACTTTCTGCAATGGTCATCCTGCACCTGTGTTTCTGCCTGTTCCCGCGCCAGAGGAGGACGAGGAGACAGGAGAAATTCTCAATTCCTTAGAAATTGAACAGGCAAAAGCCATAAATCAGCTTACAGCGCAAAAGTGGATTGCTACTGCTAAAGATTGTGAAGAGCAGGCATCAGGAGCGTTTGAGGGGGTACATTTTCACTGGTATATGGAGGATGTTGACAGGGGAGAAATCGAAAGTACGGCTGCTTCAGGCGGAGAGGAAGGGACGACTCCTTCGGCTGGAAATACACAGGAAGCGTCTGCAGAGGAAGCGTACGACAGGTCTGGCTGCCATAAGGACATGGAAGATACGTACCGTAAGTTTATTTCTCTCAGATACAGCTATGCATTTTCAGAGTTTAAGGCCAGAGAGGGCTATATCCGCCATGATCTGCATCCAGATGATATTCCGGTG
The DNA here is from genome assembly GCA_958442925.1 of uncultured Clostridium sp. GTDB lineage: Bacteria > Bacillota > Clostridia > Lachnospirales > Lachnospiraceae > Otoolea. The sequence goes on from CAUCIO010000062.1 coordinate 4,051, forward strand.
GAGATTATTACAACCGATTCTTCTGAAAATGGAGCAAACGCTGTGTTTTCTGGCGAATACAGCCAAAAAGAGAAACTGGAGGGAGAGAAGGCAGAGCTCTCTTCACGCCCTCAGACGTTGGTACAGGCATCTTTGCCTGTATTGAAAGCGACTGGCTCGGAAGCAGAGGAAGAGGAGAAAGAGGAGGATAGGGAGGAAACACAGGAGAGGGATGAAATAGAAGAAGAGAAGGCAACGCCGTCTGTTCCAAAGTTTCAGTGGACGGAGACAAATTTTTCATTCCAAAAACCAAACATAAAGCAGGAAGAAGCTGTTTCGGACAGTCTGTTTCCATCTGCCTATAAGGCGGGACTTTTGTCTGGAAGCCAAGGACAGGAGATAAAACCAGAACCAAGCGGCAGATACAGCCACTGCAGCGGAGCGGATGGAGAAAAGGAAGCCTGGAGGATTTATGATCACAGAACAGAGATGGAATTTCACATCAACAAAAAGGATTTAGATCTTTCGGCAGGGGAATCGGAAGAATATGATGCTTATGGGGAAGCGCAGGGAGACGGAACACTGGAGGGAGCGGTATACGGCTTGTTTGCAGCAGAAGATATCAGACATCCAGATGGAAAAACAGGGGTTGTTTATCGTGCCGGGAATCTGGCAGCAGTGGCAGCTTCAGATCGAAATGGAGACGCTTCTTTTCTTGCGAATACAGAAGCTCCAGGCCGTACCTACGATTATAAAACAGGAATGATTGTGGATACGCCGGATGGATGGGCAGAGAAAGCTCCAGAAAATTTGTATACGAAAAATATTTTATATGACGACTACACACTGGATCAGAAATATAAGAGAAGTTATACAGACAATGAAAAAAACAATGGAAACTGTTGGATTGGGCGTCCTATTTTGGAGGGAAGCTATTATGTAAAAGAGCTGTCACGTTCAGAGGGATATGAGCTTTCTGTGGGGAATAAAAAGCATCCTTTGACAAACCGAGGGCAGGATCTTCAGTTACAGACAACTGAGACTGGAGAGGGGTATGCAGTGATTGCTTCTCCTCTCTACGCAGAGGAGCAGACCGCAGAAGACGGAACAGGAGCAGGTCCTGATGAATTGTTTTTTGCGGCCCGTTCCAGGGACACAAAAAAACAGCGTTACGACTTACTCTTATCGCAGCTTCCGAAAGGCGTCAGATTTTACCGGAAAGAGACAGGAATGAAAAAAATAGAGGTTTCTGCAGGTACGGGAACCTATGAAAAGGTATTTTTGAAGAATCCAGACGGGTCTCCCAGATATATAAAGGCAGAGTATGAAGGACAGTATCCAAGATATAATGAAGATGGCAGCCTGATGACAGAAGAACTTCCGGTTAACCGTGGGGCAGAGCACATCAGGCAGGTTCCGGTAAGAGAGCTTGATTTAGATATAGTCCAGGAGATGATGCTGGAGCCTGAAAAAGGCATGACAGAGTCACAAAATCAGAAGCAGCTTTTAAAACCTGTAACAGAGTCAGAACTTTTATTTGTAAAGGGAAGGGTGGAGAGAATTCTCAGAAAGCACGGAAAGGCAACGCCGAAACGCAGGGAAGAAGGCGGTAAGATAAGCTATTCTGATATCCGCAGAGGCATTTTTGACAGAGGGGTTCGAAAAGGAGAACCCGATCAGGAGGGAATTTCAGGTGTAAAACCGGGAGAGCCGGCCTCTGATACAGTGTATGGAATGCCTGTGAAGACGCTGGTAATGGATGTTGAAAAAGAAGATGGGTCTTTTCTTACAGTGGAAGACGCCGTTTTATCTGTACTGGATTACTATAACAGCCATCCTTACTACAGTTACGGCGGAATAGACGCTGTGAAAAAGAAAAATGGAAAAATGCTGTTTACTATATATGCAGGTATTTCCGGGAATCCGGAATACTTCATGGTTCTCGGCACAGATCCTGAGGAAGACAGCATTATTTTTCAGGCAGTTCCCTGGCTTCCGCCGGATGAATCACGTTCACCGCGGCTGATTTATGCAGATTATTCTAATAATGCAAATTACGGAGCCTTTGGAACTTATAGAGAATACAGAGAAATACAGGCAGGTTCTTCTGTGTTTGCGTCTGCCTTCCTGGTGCCAGATGCAGAAGCAGCGGAGGATGGAAGCCTGATTCCCAAAACAATATTAAGAAATGAATACTATAAGCCTGGAGAACTGGTGAGGGATAGAGATGGAAATCTGATTCAGGCATTTGAATATAGGGAGATATTAAAAACAGAGATTGCAGAGACAGAAGAGGTTGTCTGGAAGGAGATTTTGGCAGAACAAAGGGAGGATGGAACTTATATTATCCCGGTGGACGCTGCCTATACCGATTCCTTTGGAGTCGTCCATACAAATCAGGGAAAGGATCAGACCATAGAATTTAAAGCAGTTCTCCCTGAAAAAAATGTTGCCTTGTCACAGGAGGATGTTGGAATCCTGGAAGAGACTCTTATGCCAGGATTTACAGCTGGAAAAACCATGGGCAGCGCTTCCTATGTGCTCTACGTTAAAAAAGCCAGAGCCAAGGCGTGCCTGGACGCAGAGGCTGTGGAAATGCAGGGTGAAAATTCTTATGTGGTGCAGGCAGATTTGTCTTATCCCGGACAGGAAAAGTTATATGAAGATCAGGGAACAAGAATCTGTCCGGCTCAGGTACATGAAAGGCCCATTCGGCAGAGAATGAAAATATCAAAGGATATTTATGTAAATGAAGATGGAACCTATGATAACAATACATACGGTGCGAATGAGACAGAAACAGAGCCGGGATTCCAGTTTAAGGCATATCTGAAAAGCAACCTGGAAAGGCTGTACCGGGATGAAGAGGGGACCATTGTCTGGATGGATCGAAATGGAAATGAACTGCCGTATGAGAAAATGCTGCATTCACTCTGTCCGCAGTCTGAAGGAAGCGGGAAGCTGAATGTGCCGAAAATCTATACGAAAGTTTTGCACCAGGAAAAATCCACTCTGACAAGCGCTAATGGAAATAATATTCTTTCTGACTACAAGGATCCGAAGGCAGCAGATGAAAATGCAGCGAAAAAAATTCCATTTTCAACTGCCATTGCTCCGGGAGGAGCCGGCGTTATTGTCAACGCGGCTTTGTACAGTTATCGAGGCAAAAATGAGAATGCGGAACAGACAGATCAGATAAGGCAGCAGGCAAATAAGGGGTATACCAGGCTTCTGGAACTGGAGGACAGGATAGTGCAGGGGCCGGCCGGACCTGTTACAGTTCAGGAGTATAATTATGAGAAGTTTTTTGACGCGCTGGAGACAGTAAATACGGATAAATGGGATACCAGAGCGCAGACCTATACATCCTGGAGACCTTTGGGAAATAAGGCTAAAAGAACAGAGTACGCTGTCAATAATGCAAAGGCCTCCGACCGGGTAAGGCAGTTTGCATTGACCTGGTATTTAGATGACGAAGCAGCAAAGCTGGTAAAAGATAATGGAGAGAAGGAGGATGCGTCTAAAAAAGAGAACGCTGAAAACCTGTCGTCAGAAACGGTTTATGACGAAGCTCTGAATGCTGCTCTGGAAAAGGCATATAATTATTTGAAACCGTTTTTCCGGTATGATTTGGACGAAATATATGCGCTCTGCTGGGATTCGGAGAAGAATGGGGGAGCAGATGAAGACAGGACGACACTGGCAGCTTCCAGGAAAGATGAGAATCAGTCAGACTATTATGGACTTTCTGAATATCTGCCCTATGGAACTTATGTCATAGCAGAACAGCAGCCGAAAAGGCAGATGGTAAACCGCCAATACAGAATCGACTGCCCAAAGGAAATTCAGATTCCAAGTATTTATGAGGTGAAAAAAACGGAAAAGCAGGAGCCTGAATTAAGCCGGACATATGAATACCAGACCTCTCTTTCACTGAATGAGCAGGCAGAAGAAGAACGATTCCTGATTCGTTTTGGTGAAGAGTGGGATCAGCATGTATTGGATCAGAGGGAATATGTGATTCGCGCCCATAACCATAATGGAGATTTTGAGATTTATAAGTATGGTTTAGAGCCGGATAAGCTGAAAGGAAGGATTTCCTATGAGGGAGGAAGCTATGATTACCAGGGATTTTCGATTGTCCAGGATCCGTTTGAACCGTGGAAGGACTATTATAATCCAGTGCATCAGTTTTCAGGACAGAACCTGACAGAACAGGCAGGAGGAAATCAAAACAGTCATTATTTTGCAGACGATAAAAATAAAGAATCAGAGGGAGGAAAGGAATACCGAAGGGATGGAATAGAGGAATGCTACAGTTATGGTTCTGTATCAGAACAGGCAGGAACTGCACAAAAGGTATGGTTTGAAGGAGAACAGAAGGATGTGAAAGCAATGCAGGGAATCCAGACTGCCTATGAAGGGCAGTATGGCGCTATGCTGGTTCCCTATTCGGTACTGGATCCAGTGAAAGGAACGTATGAGCCAAAGAGATTCAGAGGATATGCAGACAGAACATTCAGAAATACATTTTATTCTGCAAAGCTCAGAATTGAAAAGCTGGACAGTGAGACTCATGAGAATCTGCTTCATGATGGAGCTGTTTTTATGATTTATAAGGCCGCCAGAGATAATGAAACGGGAAAAGCCCTGTTTTATGAACAAGATACTCTGATTACAGGAAGCAGAGAATTTCTGGAGGCTATGGGAGCGTCTGACATCACTCCTGTAAAGCGGGCAAAAAATCAAGAGGAGGGAAAGAATCAAAGGACAAAACAAAAAGGACAAGCTCCGGGAACACTGTATTCCGGAATGGTAAAAGCCCAGACTCCTGTATGCAGAGAAGAAGACAGAATTGTCATGAAAGATGAAACTGGAAAGGATACAGGGCAGTTTGCAGCCTTTTCTACCCTCCATGAAATAGAGATGAAACAGGAAGATACGAACCGGGGGCCGAAAGAATACCGTCTGCAGGCAGCCGGATATCTGACAACTCCAGAGCCTCTTGGAGCAGGAGTTTATGTACTGGCAGAGATTCCGCCCAGGGGCTATATCAGAACTGCCCCCATTGCTGTTGAGATTTATTCAGATCAGGTATCTTACTATAAAGAGGGAAAAAGGGATCAGAAAATTCTGGCAGCAATCTACGAAGATAGTGGAAAAGAGGAAGCAGAGAATGAGAATTCATTTAAGAAAAACACTGACTCTGCTCAGATTTATGTAGAAAATATCCCGATTAAGTTAAAGGTAGAGAAGCTTAAAAAGAAAGGGACAGTTACGTTTCAAATTGGAGAGAGGGTTGACGGGAGTCTGACGGAAATCGGAGGAAATCCAGCGCTGCAGTATGCCTACGATGACAATGGAATATATCTTGGGTATGCCTATCCGAAAGGGACACTGGAACGCCTGTCCGCTCTTAAAAAGGCAGGGGAACAGGTGGAATTAGTCTATGAGGGAACACATTTTGCAGGATACGGATATGTGACAAAAACCAGAGCAGCCAATGATGACAAAAATCCATATACAGCAGGAGCCAGAATGGCATTGTTTGATGCTATTGAGATGAAACCTTCAGGGGATACAGAGGATTTTTTCTATGAAGGTCTGGAAGTACGAAGAAATATAAATGGCAATGTAAAGGAAATGATTGTCAAAAAAGGGTATGCAGGACAAAAGACAGAATTGGTGAAGGAAAAAGATGATAAGGGAAAGGAGCTGCTCACAGATTATATTACGGGTTTTGATTCTAATGGGAATCCTGTAAAAGAAAAAGGATATGTGTGGAAGGAGGGAGTGGCAGAACGGCCGGATACGGAGATTCTGTACTATGATTTGGATTCTCTTTCACTTACATGGAAAGAAAAGATAGATGGAAAGACGAAGCTGTTTGGCTGGAATAAATCCCATCAGAAAGTTTCAGCAGAGCAGATCCAGGCAGATGGACAGGGCACGCTTTTTGCTTTTAAAGGAGGGAAGCCTTACCTTGAATTTTCCGGAGGAGATCTGACGAAATTAAGCTACCATCCTGTGGATAAGGTGTTAAAGGGAACTTTTGCGGTCCCTTACCGCATTACAAAAACAGGAGAATGGAAGATGGGAAAGGGAACTTTAATTTATCATTTGGATTCTCATGGAAACAGGGATTCTCTGGTAGATCCGGAAACAGGAATGGCCTATGTAGTGGAGCCGAAATTTAATGAAGCGGGAACACATACAGCAGATAGAATTCTTGTATGGCCAATAGAGACAGCCAAAGATAAAGATGGAAATATAACAGCCAGAGATAAGATTACAACCTCCCGTATTGCCACAGTCGGAGAAAATAGAGATGGAAAGGAAGACAGCGCTGTAATTGAGCCGAATAATCAGTCCAGCCAGAATCTGGAGGAGTGGGAGAAGCCCCAGTACAGCCACAGGGAGACAGGATTTATTAACGGAACCTGGGGGCCGGAGCAGGAAAGCCATAAGGAAGAGACCGTGGTACAGAACCTAAATGGCCAGAACATGAACAGAGAACCTCTGTTTGACTTGAATAACGGAGAGGTTTTAAATTTTATGGATCCGGTTTACGACGAGCATGGCCTGGTGCTTTATTATCAGAGGAGTAATTCCTGCTACGACAAGGGAACAGAGCTGTATGACAGGAACGGAGACTTTATCAGGTACAAAAATTCCGATAATCTAGAGGAATACAACAGAGGGGCCTACGCTTTAGATAGTCATGATAAGCTATTTGACGGAAAATCAGATGAGGAACATCAAATACAGGATCGGCTGTATCACCGTCTAGGCGAAAGCTATATTTTGGAAAATTCCTGGATATCCTCAGACAGGACTCCGAATGATCCATTTACCGAGGAACTGACAGAAGGACAGGCAGACTTCCTGAAAAGGATTCCTGCAGGAACCTATATTGTAGAAGAACTGGAAACACCGGCAGGAACTGGCTATACGAAGGCATTTCCTGTTGGAGTGACTGTGGAGGAAGAAAAAGCTGTAAAAAATATCAGTATCTGGGACGATACGACAAAGGGATATTTTGAAAAGATAGATGGCGAAGAGAGTGGAGAGGAAGCATTCTGTTTTACGAATCAGCAGATGGAGGGAGCTGAACTGGTATTATATCCGGCGAAGAAAGTTTCTGATCCCAATGAGCCAGATGGCTGGCGGCTGGAAAAAATTTCTGATGTTCCGTGCTGTTTCGAGACTACAAACAGCCGGATCGGAGCAAGGGAATACCAGGAAATGCGGTGGCGCACAGACAGTATGCCTTACTATGTGGAAGGAATTCCAGCTGGCCCCTATATTCTGGAAGAGTTGAGTGCTCCACCAGGATTTCTCAAGGCGCAGCCGAAAGAAATCTGGATTGAACATACGCCGGAGCTGCAGAATTTCAGGCTCTATAACGATCATACCAAGACGGCCTTCTATAAGTACAGCCAGAACGGATCTGAAAGGC
>CAUCIO010000063.1 GCA_958442925.1 uncultured Clostridium sp.
TGGTTACTAGTGATTATACCTTATTTTTGTAAAAAAAGAAACAAAATTTTATTTTTCACTTGCAAATTTGCCTGCTTTCTGCTATCATACAGTTGTTATGGATTTTTACGCAAAATCCGATGAACGGTAGAGGAGGTGCAACCATGGCTAAATGTGCAATCTGTGAAAAAGCTGCTCACTTTGGTAATGCAGTAAGTCATTCCCATAGAAGATCTAACAAAATGTGGAAAGCTAATGTTAAGTCTGTTAAAGTTAAAGTAAACGGCGGAGCTCAGAAGATGTATGTATGTACTTCTTGCTTAAGATCCGGTTTAGTTGAGAGAGCATAATTATCGTGCGGTTCAGCGTGTAAAAGAGGAGATAAAATCAGAACTGATTTTGTCTCCTCTTTTCTATTCTTCAAATATTCTCAGCTGCAGAACAGATTGTAACCGACGATCAAAAATACGGCCGAAATACATACACAAGAAAAACTCTTAGGAAAAATTAGAATAAACGTCATTCCGGCCCCCGCCGAAAACAGCATTAAACCAAATACGCGTTTCATGCGAAGTCCTCCCTAAACGGAATCTGTAAAAGCCAGACGCCTGTATACTACATAGTATGCAGGCGTCTGGTTTTCATTCTCTTCCTAATATATTATTTTCTTTATTCTTCCGGATGATTAGGACGGAAGTTTTCCTTATAATCCCTGTATGTCTTCTTAACAACTCCTGTTAATGCAAACAGAGCGATTACATTCGGAACTACCATCAGAGAGTTAAAGCAGTCGGACATGTTCCAGATGGTAGAAACCTTCATTAAGGAACCGATAATAATGAATACACATACTAACAGAATGTACGGCTTCACTGCCTTCTCGCCAAAGAGGTATTTTACATTGGTCTCGCCGAAGAAATACCATCCAAGAATTGTAGAGAAAGCGAAAAACAGCATACAAACCGCAATAAAGATAGAGCCAAAAGAACCAAATGCAGAGTTAAACGCTGTCTGTGTCAGAGCGATTCCCTCTAAGAGCTTGCCGTCTACATAGGCTGCAGAACCTGGTTCAAGCATCTTTGTTCCGATGATAACGAAAGCTGTCATGTTTAATACCAGCATAGTATCGATAAATACAGATACGATAGCTACCTGGCCCTGCTGACACGGATGGTCGACAATCGCCTGAGCATGAGCGTTCGGTGTAGAACCCATACCTGCCTCATTGGAAAACAGACCTCTGGCAACGCCCTTCTTCACAGCCTCTTTCATAGCGACACCAAATGCGCCGCCGCATACAGCCTGAGGTGTAAATGCTCCGCGGATAATAGCAGAAAACATATAGGGCACGTTTTCAATGTTCATGATAACGATAATCATTCCGCCTAACAGATAGAGGCAGGCCATAATCGGAACCAGCTTTTCTGTAATAGTAGCAATTCTGGAGATACCGCCTCCGAAAATCAGCCATGCAACAATTGCAAGAATAATTCCCACAACAATCTTGTCATAGGAAATCTGCTGTCCCATGAGCGTGAAGCTTCCTACATTAGAGAAAAATGCTGTGTGGAATGCGTCTGTAATGGAATTAGCCTGAACTGCATTTCCAAACAATCCCAGAGCCAGAGTAATCAGAATAGCAAAAGCTCCTGCCAGAACCTTTCCAAAAGTTCCCTTAAAAGCTGCGCGGATATAATAAACAGGTCCTCCTGTTATTTTGCCATCCGCTCCCTTAGTCCGGTATACCTGAGCCAGAGTTGCCTCACAGAAAATAGTAGCCATGCCCAAAAGAGCTGATATCCACATCCAGAAAATTGCTCCAGGGCCGCCAGCTGCAATCGCTGTAGCCGCACCAGCCAGGTTTCCTGTACCTACCTGAGCTGCAATCGCTGTGGTAAGAGCCTGGAATGAAGAAATTCCGTCTTCCTTTCCTGTGCTCTTCTTTTTAAACAATCCTCCAAATACTCTGCGCCATCCATTTCCAAATTCCCGAAACTGTACAAATCCCGTCTGAATGGTAAACCAGATACCGCCTCCCAGCAAAGCTGCCAGAAGAACATAACCAGTCAGTACATTGTTTGTGTCCAGAAGAATCTTGTTGAATAAATCCATACGCTACCTTCCCCCTTCGTGGTATTAGTCGAATTGATTTTCAGGCCTTCACGGACTGCTCTTACTGCTCTCAGCCAATCAAGCGTCTCTATCAATTTGTGATTATTATATCATACTTCCCAGATAATGTCTTGTATTTTTTGTAAAACATTCCATTTATTTTTACTTTTCTCTTCTTTTTTTGGATATTTTATATAATCTTCTAGTCTTTTTACAAGACAGCTCATCAGTTCTGTTAAATTGCTGAAAAATATTCTCATTATCCTATTTTCCATTCTGTTTTCTAAATTTTTGGAATGTTATATGCTTGAACAAGCAAGTTTTTCTCCAAATATTCCTCCTTCCCCACTGGCTGTTTCTCTTTTTTTTCAATTTTTCTCTGTTTTCGCTGATATCTCCCTATCTGCTGCCGACAAATTTTATGATAAAAAAATAACAGGAGTCTTCACTCCTGCTATCCCTCTATTTCTGTTTTCACTGCTCCTTCTGTTCTGTCTCCGGCGCTTCTGCTTTCTTCTTTTCATTGAAGTTTTCCGCCATGTCTTCTGCTGTCTTTACTGCCTCCGGGGATGGCGTATGGCTGATACCGCCGGCAAAACGGTTTACGAAGTCAGGAACCATATCGATGATTTTCGTCACAGCATCCTGATGCTTCACATTGACCAGCTTCGTTACTCCATTCTGGATAATGAGCACAGCGCTTGGGCTGATTTTTGCGCTCATCCCTCCGGCTCCATTATTTTTTGACGGCTGGCTGAAAGCCCCTGCCGCCATACCGCAGGATACGTCCACCAGAGGCAGAATAATCGCATCATCGATTTTAACTGCCTCACCTACTACTGTCTTCGTAGTCACAAAGCTGTCCATACCTTTAAACAGCGCCTCCACAGTGGATGAAAACTGATTATCTGCCATCCTCTATACTCCTCCTTCTCTCAAAAACCTCTTCATCAGAGTTCTGAAATTTCTGTCCCCCAAAACCCGCAGCCCAGATACCGCAAAAGTACCAAAGCGAAGTTTCCCCTTAACAGAAACATCTCCTTCCAGCACATTTTCATCGAATACTGCCGTTGTCTCAAGGGTGCGTCCATAACAGGGATAAAAAACTGCCAACACTGTCAAAATCTGTCCCATCAGGTAAGGATCCTCCACTCCAAAAGAAACGGATCCTCTTATCTCTGGAAACAGTTTTCTGAAAATCCGCTTTCCCTCGCTGATTAACAGATGAAACGTCTTCTTATTGTTTTCATCTGACAGCAGAGAAGACAGACTGTCTTTTTGCTGTTTTAGTTTAAGAATATTTTTCCTGAACTGCCGGACAGCCAGGAGCAAGCGTTTTTTTATCTGATCTGTTTTATCCCCAATCCGTGTAAACAACCCTTTCCGCTGCTCTTTTTCTTCTTTTAAAGTTTCAGGCTTAAATTCTTTTATCTCCTGTTCTTCCTCGCCTTCTTCGGTTTCCCCCTCGTTTTCCCTGGGATTTGGGAATTCGGTAGGACCAGGAAATACCGCCTCTTCCGCTGATTCTCCGTTCCTGTCTTCCATGGCCGTCACCAGTTCTGCATCTTCCGCTTTCTCCTGAAAGGGATGAAACCACAGAATGCGAAGTTCTGTCTTCCCCCCCTCTTCTCCATAGGCAAAAGAGCCGGAAATCAAGTGAAACAGCCATGAAATCCTTCCATGAACTGAAAATTTTTCATGCAGAGATATCTCTCCCTGATACCTGACAGGCGCCAGGAGAACAGATAAAAGAACTATCAGAATCACCGCCAACGCTGCCGCTATAAGAAGCAGAATTAATTTCAGAATAAAAAATATAATATGGAGCATCTTCCCACCTACTGTGTGTTTTTTTCCAGATACTGCCTTACCTGAAAGCCCCCTGTCTTTCGGTACACCTGGCTGACAATCTTTCCTGCCAGCTCACAGGCCTCCTCATGGCCAACTGCAATTCCTACAACGAGGAGATCCTCCGCTTCCCTCCAGGGCCTTCTGAACTCGCGGCAGCTGTATATGTCAAGAAGATTATTGCCCCCTGAGGCCAAAGTTATAACATAGATATCCGGCTGAACGCTTCGTTTCCTTAAACCCTGTAGGATCTGGAACCTTTTGCCGGCCGCCTGTTCTCCCATGTATAAATGCTGGTAAAACCTCATAGTTTTCTCCTAAGACGATACTCTTCCTCTGCCAAACTCTGCACACTTCCTATGCAAACTCTAAAATGGATCTTCTCAGCACGTCAAGAGCCTGAACGACAGAACGCTCTCTGATTTTTTGTCTGTCTCCCTTAAAGCGGAACTCTTCTACATGAACCTTGTCATTCATATAGCATGCAATGTAGACCAGTCCTACAGGCTTCTCCGGTGTCGCTCCATCCGGGCCTGCCAGGCCTGTAATGGCTACGCAGATATCTGCATCTGTGGCAAACACGCCTCCCTTAGCCATCTCCTTGGCTGTCTGAGCGCTGACTGCACCATATTTTTTCAGAGTGCTTTTGCTCACATCTAAAAGCTTTCTCTTCGCTTTATTGGAGTAGGTGACAAAGCCTTCCCTGAACACCTCCGACACGCCGGGTACGCCTACCAGGGTTCCCGCCAGAAGGCCGCCTGTACAGGACTCTGCTGTAGTCACTGTCAGCTCATGCTTCTTTAAAAGCTTCACCACCACATCTGTCAGCGTCTCCTTCTCATCTGTAGTATACACAGCCTCTCCGAACCGCTTTTTAATCTCCTTTACCATAGGTTTTAAAAGCTTTCTGGCTTCCTCCTCTGAGGCAGCTCTTGCTGTTACCCGAAGATGAACTTCTCCCTGCTTGGCGTAGGTAGCCAAAGTGGGGTTTGTCTGCTTTTCAATGAGATCCAGAACCATCTCTTCCACCTTGCTCTCCCCAAAACCGCAGATTTTCACCATCTGAGACAGAATGATCTCTTCATTTTTCTTCTGAAGGTACGGGCAAATCTGATTTTCCATCATGGGATACAGCTCGTTGGGCGGTCCTGGAACAAGAATCACAGTCTTCCCATTTTTCTCCACTACCAGACCGGGCGCTGTACCGTTTCCATTGTCAAACACAACGGCTCCCTCTGGAATCACAGCCTGTTTCCAGTTGCTGTCTGGCAGTTCTTCCTTCTTTCTCTCTTTGTAATACTCTTTTAAGCGGTCTTCTGTATGCTGATCCTTGACAAGGGAAAGCCCCATCACCTTGGCGCAGGTCTCCTTAGTCAAATCGTCCTCCGTAGGCCCCAGGCCTCCGTTTAAAATCACAATATCCGAACGGTTCAGAGCAGTCCTGATCACTTCCGCCAGGCGCTCCTCGTTATCTCCTACTGTAGTCTGATAATAGACGTTCAGTCCCAGCATAGCACATTTTTCAGATAAATATCTGGCATTGGTATTTACAATGTTTCCCAGCAGCAGTTCTGTTCCCACAGATATCAGTTCCACAACCATGTTTAAATGCTCCCTTCTGTCAGAACCTTATGGTTCTTTACAATGTAATCAACCAGAGAAATGATAGTCAGAGCCAAAGCGATCCAGACACAGAGATTTGTCAGCAGCACAAGGCTCGGAATATCGAGAATCAGAAGCACCACTGCAATCATCTGGAAGGTTGTCTTAAATTTTCCCCAGTAGCTGGCCGCGATTACCACGCCGTTGTCGGAGGCTACCAGACGGAAACCGCTGATAATAAATTCCCGGCTGATGATAATTAATACCATCCAGGCCGGAAGTGCTCCCAGCTCAATCAGGCAGATCAGGGCTGAACACACTAAAAGCTTATCTGCCAGCGGATCCATAAATTTACCAAAATTAGTCACTAAGTTATATTTTCTGGCAATCTTTCCATCCAGCAGATCCGTCAGGCTGGCTATGATAAACAGAGCCAGGGCAATCAGGCGGAAGGTTCTGTTCTCTCCTCCCTGCCACATCAGAAAAAACACAAAAAACGGAATCATAATAACACGCAGTACTGTAAGTTTATTTGGCAGATTCATCGCATAACTCTCCTATCAAATCATACTCCAGAGCTCCCGTCACCCTGACTCTGCAGAAGTCACCGGACATCAGGGGCTCGTCACCATTTACAAAAATCAGGCCGTCTACATTGGGCGCATCCATGTAGGTTCTTCCTACGTAGGCGTTCTCGTCTGCTACCTTGCCCTCAATCATTACCTCCAGAATACGGCCCTCCATATTCTCTGATTTTTCAAATGCAATTTCCTGCTGCAGTTCCATAATCTCATCCCGGCGTTCCTCTTTTATTTCCTGTGGAACCTGATCCGGGAAGGAAGCAGCCGGGGTATCCTCCTCCGCAGAGTAGGCGAATACACCCAGACGTTCAAACTGCATCTCCTCCACAAAATCCAGAAGCAGTTCATGATCCTCCTTTGTCTCCCCTGGGAAACCGGAAATCAGCGTAGTTCTCAGAGCAATATCCGGAATCTCTTCCCGCAGGCGGGCAATACTCTTCTTAAGTTCTGCCAGGGTCGTTCTCCTGTTCATCCGTTTCAGAATCTTATCGCTGGCGTGCTGGATAGGAATATCCAGATAATGGCAGACCTTTTCCTCTGTCTTAATAGTCTGAATCAGTTCTTCTGTGATTTCCTCCGGATAGCAATACTGAATCCTGATCCACTGGATACCGGAAACGGCAGCCAGCTTTTTAAGCAGCTCCGGAAGAGACTTCCTTCCATATAAATCAACGCCGTAGAGAGTCGTCTCCTGAGCTACCAGAATCAATTCCTTCACTCCCTGCTCTGCCAGCTCCTGAGCCTGCTCTAACAGCCGCTCCATGGGCACGCTTCTGTATGGCCCTCTCAGATAAGGAATAATACAGTAAGTGCACCGCTTATCGCACCCTTCTGCAATTTTTAAGAATGCGTAGTGGCCTCCTGTAGTCACCAGCCGTTTTTCCTTTACATCCGGCAGAACGGACAGATCGTGGAAACAGGAAATATGCTCCTGTCCGGAAAGAGCCTGTCTGATCACATTGGCAATCTCATCGTAGGTAGAGGTTCCCAGGATCCCGTCTACTTCAGGGATCTCCTGCATAATCTCCTCCTTATATCTCTGAGCCATGCAGCCGGCTACAATCAGAACCTTACACTGTCCTGTCTTCTTAAGCTCTGCCATCTCAAGGATTGTGTTAACGCTCTCCTCCTTGGCATCCCCGATGAAACAGCAGGTATTAATCAGGATAATATCTGCCTCATACTCGTCATCAGTAAACGTATATCCGTCCTGGTTTAAAAGGCCTAACATCATTTCTGTGTCCACCAGGTTCTTATCACAGCCGAGGGAAACACAAAGTATCTTCATAGTTCATCTCCTGACTTATTCGTTTTGATATGTTCTCTTCCTATAGTAAAAATGCCATCTCACGGCATGAAGCCATGAGACGGCCCGTTTTTTTAAAACTGAATGTCGTCCTCGGAGCTGTCATCCTCGCTGACAATCTTTACCTTGGAACTGTAGAGTTCATCAATAGCAACAGAAAGAGGCTTTCTGCTGGCAGAAGCGATAGACGGATCCTCCTTGGCAATCAGCTGTCTGGCCCGCTTCGCTGTGGCAATTACGATGGAATAGCGGCTCTGAATAATCGGATCTGCTCCTTCCTCCACACCGCTGTTTACTACTTCCATCAAATCTGTATAGGATGGTTTTAACATCATAATGATCATATCTCCTTTTTCTGGTATTCTATTATTCTATCACGATCCTTCCCATTTATCAATGGAAGGGCTCGCGGTTTTCTTTCAGGCGCTTATTTCTCCGCTGTCAGCTGCTTCACATCCTTTTGAACCTGGGCGATAAACTCCCTGTGATTGTCTACCCTGTTTCTCTGGCTCTGGATCAGAGCGTGGAGAGTCTCCACACAGTTTTCGACCGTATCATTCACCACTGTATAATCATAATACTGAATGGAATCCGCTTCCTCCCCGGCCCGTTTCAGGCGAGCCTGGATCGTCTGTATGTCCTCTGTTCCTCTGCCTACCAGTCTTCTTTTCAGTTCCTCAGCGCTGGGAGGCATAATAAACACCAGCATTGCCTCAGGAAACTTTTCCTTTACTTTTAAAGCTCCCTGAATCTCAATCTCCAACAGCACGTCCTTTCCCGCTTTAATATTGTCAAATACGTATTTCTTTGGAGTTCCATAATAATTCTCCACATACTGAGCATATTCCACCAGTTCATCCCGGCGGATCATCTCCTCGAACTCTTCTCTGGTTTTAAAGAAATACTCTCGTCCGTTCTCCTCTCCCTCTCTGGGAGTTCTGGTTGTGGCGGAAATAGACAGCGCATAATTCCCATACTTCGAAATAAGCGCCTTCATTACTGTTCCCTTCCCTGCTCCTGAAAATCCGGAAACAACGACCAAGGTTCCCTGATTGTCCATATCCATCCTCCTGTCTCTGCTATATCATGCAATCCTCTATAAAAATCAACTGCCTTCTATTCAATATTCTGAATCTGCTCCCTCACCTTTTCGATCTCCGTCTTCAAGGCAATGGCCTTGTCAGAAACTTCCAGATCATTGGCTTTAGAAAGAATCGTGTTTGCCTCCCGGTTCATCTCCTGAGCAATAAAATCCAGCTTTCTTCCTACACTGCCGCCGGAGAGAAGCTCGGCTTTGGTAGCCTCGATATGGCTCTTAAGGCGCACGGTCTCCTCGTCCGTACAAATTTTATCCGCAAAAATTGTCACCTCCGCAGCAATCCGGCTATCGTCAATAGATGTTCCTGAAAGAAGTTCCCTTACTTTCTCCTCCAGCTTCTGTCTGTACTCAGCTATAATAGCAGGAGAACGCTCCTCGATCTCTCTGACCAAAACCGCCATGTTGTCCAGCTTCGCCAGAAGATCTGCTTTCAGATTCTCCCCTTCTTTCACTCGGGTCTCTACAAAACGGGCAGCTGCCTCTGTAACGGCCTCTTTTAAAATGGCCCACATGTGTTCTTCATCCTCCGGAACCTGCTCCATCATAAGCACCTCCGGATATCTGGCCAGATCAGACACTCTGATATCATTGTCAATGTGAAACTGCTCTGCCATCTTCTCAAAGTAGGCCATATATTCCGCTGCCAGAGAAGCGTTGTATTTAAGAGACATCTTCTCCTCTGTGTAGTCCTCATAGGCAATAAACAGATCAACTTTTCCTCTCTGAATATACTGCTTCAGCAGGGTTCGAATCGAGGCCTCAAAATAATTAAACTTCTTAGGCATCTTAATGCTCAGGTCCAAATAGCGGTGATTGACCGCCTTCATTTCCACAGAAATCTTATATTCCTCTGCAGTAATCTCACACCTTCCAAAGCCTGTCATACTCTTTAACATGGCTGTACCTTCCTTTGTCCATAGATAGCTATTATTATAAGCCATAGAAAAAATCAAGTCAACTGAAAATGCGGCCCCATCCGGGTGTTTCTTATACAGGATAATTGTAAACTATAGTTTGATTTATAGTTGACATTTTCCGTTGACCAGTTTATAATACAGCCATCACAAATGCAAAGGAGCTACTGCCATGAATCCATGTGCTGCAAAACAGACTGCCGAAGAAATCATAAAAGGAAGACGGCTCACACAGGAAGAGGACGTATCCTTTCTACTGACAGAAAGCTTAGAGACTCTCTGCCAGGGGGCGAACTCCATACGGAAGGCGCTCTGCGGCGGACACGCACAGCTATGTTCCATTATAAACGGGCGCAGCGGGCGGTGTCCGGAAAACTGCAAATTCTGCGCTCAGTCCGCCTGCTGGCAGACCGCTATAGAGGAATATCCATTTTTAGACCCTGAAATTATTCTTACTGACTGCCGCCTCCATGAGGCCAAAAAGGTACGGCGCTATTCTATAGTCACGGCAGGCCGGAATTTAAGCAGTCGGGAATTTGAAAAAGCTCTCACCGCCTACCGGGCTATGGCAGAAAACTGCCGTATCGGCCTGTGCGCATCCCACGGGCTTCTTTCAGAAGAAGATTTCTTCCGGCTGAAGGAAGCAGGTGTTACCAGATATCATGCAAATATAGAAACCTCCCGAAGAAATTTCCCGAATATCTGTACAACGCACACCTTCGAAGACAAGCTGGATGTCATCTGCCGGGCCAGAGCGGCCGGACTTGACGTCTGTTCTGGCGGAATAATCGGCATGGGAGAAACCTGGGAGGATCGCATAGATATGGCTTTTACTCTCAACAGACTGAATATTTTATCCATCCCATTAAATGTGCTGCGCCCTATTCCGGGCACACCGTTTGAAAATCTGCCCCCTCTGTCAGAGGAGGATATTTTAAGAACTGTGGCCATTTTCCGCTATCTGAATCCAGAAGCCCAGATACGCCTGGCAGCAGGCAGAAATACCATGGCAGACAGCGGGCGCAGAGCTTTCTGCTCCGGCGCCAATGCTGCTATTACCGGAGATATGCTCACTACCTCCGGAAATGGAATTGATGCGGATCAGAAAATGTTGGCTGAAATGGGATTTTCCCTTTAAAGGGACAGAAAAAAGGAAACTTTCTTTGTTCCACCGAAAGTCACACGAAAGAATCATGAAACATAAACTTTCTTTGTTCCGCTTAAAGTCACACAAAAGTTTATGTTTCATGATAAATAACAATACGATAGGAGTTTACCATGAATAAAATGAATTCTGCTGCTGATCACAGATCGTTTCTTACTGTGCAGACTATGAGTTTAATCGGGCTGATGACAGCTCTGACCTGTGTGCTGGGACCGCTGGCGATCCCTCTTCCTTTCAGCCCTGTTCCAATTTCTTTTACAAATCTGGCCGTTTACCTGGCTGTCTACGTTTTGGGAATGAAGGCCGGTGCTGTCAGCTACCTGGTTTATCTTCTCTTAGGCATGGCAGGGCTTCCTGTTTTTTCCGGCTTCACAGGAGGAATCGGAAAACTGGCTGGTCCTACCGGAGGATATTTAATTGGGTTTATTTTTATGGCAGTAATCGCTGGATTTTTTATTGATTATTTTCCAGGTAAAAAGCTGCTCCACGCTGCCGGTCTGATTCTTGGTACGGGAGTATGTTATCTCTTTGGAACTATCTGGCTGGCTCATCAGCTTGGAATTTCCTTTACTGCTGCCCTGGCTTCCGGCGTGATCCCTTATCTTCCGGGAGACACAGCAAAAATTGTATTTGCTCTTATCATCGGCTCCAGGCTGCGCCGGGAAATATCACGCCTATCTTCAAGAAATCAGTAATAGTAGCATTTGTTTCATTTATCTGGTATGATAGAGGCAAAAAATAAACGCCTCCTTCTGCGTCCTGGCAGGCAGGCGGCAGAAGGAGGCATTTTTTGAATCTGAAACACGCCCAGTATATGATGACGATCCTTCAGGAGGGAAGCATCACAGCGGCAGCCAA
>CAUCIO010000064.1 GCA_958442925.1 uncultured Clostridium sp.
ATCTGGCTTATGGTGTGGAAGACATAGAAGCGGCTCTGAATTACTTAGAGGAAAGAGGATTGAAGCGGGATATGAGCACAGCTGTTTACCGTGAAGACAACTCTTTGAGCGTCGTTTACCTGGAAGGCGAAATAGGCGGTTTTGCAATTCATTTAAAGCAGCTGTAAGCAGGGAGGAGACGGGATGTATTATATAGGAATTGACATTGGGAGTACCTATGTAAAATCAGTCCTGATTGATATGGAGGCGGGGAAGGCCAGGCAGGAGCAGCGCTTTCCCGCCCCTGCGAAAAGGGAGTCAAAAAACAGGCGCTGCTTTGAGATTTCAGCAGAAGAACTCCTCGCTATGGTCAGGACACAGGCAGAGTGTTTTGCGGATCTTTATGAGGATATAAAAGGCGTGATTCTGTCTACTCAGATGCATGGCTTTGTCTATTGCACAGAGGGGCGGGAGGATCGGTATATTTCATGGCAGGATATGCGCTGTCTGGACAGAAAAAATGAACAGGAGACATACATGGACTTTTTAGCTGCTGATATCAGCCGCCAGGACATGGAAAATCATGGAGTCTATATAAAGCCGTCTCTGGGGCTTTGCAATCTTTATACTCTTCTGGAAGAAGAGGATCTTCCAAGAGACGGAGAACTGTTCACTCTGGGCTCTTATATTATAGCAGGGCTGACAGGGGAAAATCGATGCCACATAATGAATGCAGCTCCCCTGGGACTGGCAGATGTGAAAAACTGCTGCTGGGATAAGCCGCTTTTGGAGAGACTAGGGTTTCACCAGATACGGCTTCCGAAACTGGCAGAGAGCGATACAGAAATCTGTGGTTTTTGGAGCTATAAGGGAACAGAAATCCCGGTATATCCAGATTTTGGAGATCAGCAGTGCGCGATTCTGGGCAGTATGACGAGGCAGCGGGATGCGGTGATTAACATTGCCACTGCTTCTCAGGTATCTGTCACTACCAAAGAATTTCGTCCAGGTCCCTATGAAATCAGGCCGTATTTTGGAAATCAGTATATTAATACAATTTCTAATATGCCGTCAGGGCGAAATCTGGACGTTCTGATAGATTTTCTGGGAGAATTTTATCAGCGTATGTCAGGGCAAAAAGCAGAGAAGGCAGATTTGTGGAAGGCGGCTCTTCAGGGGTACAATGGACAGGCAGACGGTCTTTTAGCAGATATGAGTTTTTACGCCCTCCCGGACAAGCGTCAGGGAGGAGAAATCAGAGGTATTACAAATGTAAACCTTAATACAGAACATCTATTTGCAGCTGCTTTTGAAAATATGGCGGACACTTACTGGGAGCATATAAAAAAGCTGGCAGAAGAAGAGGAGATTCAAAGGCTGGTCTGCGCTGGAGGCGTATCCTGGAAGAGGCCAGAACTCCTGAAAAAGATTGGAGAACGTTCAGGAAAACCTTGTACGCTGTCTGCTGTGCCGGACGAGGCCTTAAATGGGCTTTACAGGATTGCTCTCCTCTGCGAGGGGATCTGTCAGACGCCGGAGGAACATCCAGAGCTGATATTGCAAGGATAAGGAGAGGGCATGGAGCGGTTAAAACAGAAAGTTACAGACAGAGAACAGACGCTGGGCACGATGCTGTCAGAGCTGGCGGAGCCGAATATTGTGAGAATTTTAAAGACAGCAGGCTTTGAGTTTGTCATTATTGACTGCGAACACGGTTATTTCGACCTATCCCAGACAGCGGCGCTGATTGGAATGGGCAGCGGCTGCGGACTGCCTGTATTTGTCCGTGTTCCGTCAACGGGAAGAGAGTATATTACTAAGGTAATGGATATGGGAGCTGCCGGTCTTCTGGTTCCTATGGTCAATTCAGCAGAGGATGCCAGGCAGGCAGTGGAGTATGCGAAATACACTCCTTTAGGAAAGCGCGGGATATCTACGCAGAGAGCTCACACGAACTACGCTCCGCCTCCTCTTGAAGAGTATCTCAAAATGGCTAATCAGAGAACAATGATTATGGTACAGTTGGAAACCAGAGAGGCTCTTGGTCACATTAGGGAAATTGCAGAAACGGAAGGGGTAGACGCTCTGATGATAGGGCCTAACGATCTGGCCGCTGACTTGGGGATACCGGGGCAGGTGGAGTCAAAAGAGATATTAAAGGCGGCAGAGTCTGTCGCAGAAGAAGCGGCCCGCGCAGGCAAGTCGTCAGGGATTATTACATCAAAAAAGACGCTGATTCATTCCTGCAGAGAACTGGGAATGAATTTATTCAGCTGTGACAGTGAGGTAGGAATGCTTATAAAGGCTGCGAAGCAGTCCGTACAGCAGTTTTGGCAGAAATAAGCAAAAGCAAAGAGGGTACTGAAGAACCGCCGAATAGATATGACGGCTCTTTAGTACCTTTTCTGTATATGGAAAATAGTAAAATTATAAATGGCAGATGTTCTGTTTGATGTACTTACAAAAATCGAATTAGAGGGTGGTTCAATATGAGACAGAATTTCGATAACCTGCGGTTATACAAAAAATTCCAAATTTATATAGAAGATTTCCTGTAAATCCTGGACGTGCAGTTGAAAAATACTGACAAATAGGATATGATGGAAAGAAACCGAAATGCGGAGGAGTGAGACAGGATGGATTACAGGATTGCAGTGATTCCGGGAGATGGAATCGGGCCGGAGATTGTCAGGGAGGCATGTAAGGTGCTGGACCGAGTCGGGGAGGCCTATGGACATAAATTTCAGTACACAGAGGTTTTAATGGGAGGCATTTCCATCGATACATATGGCGTTCCTTTGACAGAGGAAGCTCTGGAAACGGCGAGAAACAGTGATTCCGTCCTGCTAGGAGCAGTAGGCGGAAATGTGGGAAATTCCAGATGGTATGACGTGGCGCCGAACCTGAGGCCGGAGGCAGGGCTGCTGGCTATCAGAAAGGGACTGGGTCTGTTTGCCAATATCCGTCCGGCCTACCTCTACAAGGAACTTTCCGATGCCTGCCCCTTAAAGAAGGAGATCATCGGAGACGGTTTTGACATGGTGATTATGCGGGAACTGACTGGCGGCCTGTATTTTGGAGAACGCTATACCAGGGAAGTGGACGGAGTGACGACAGCTGTGGACACTCTCACTTACAATGAAAATGAGATTCGAAGAATCGCGGTAAAGGCCTTCGATATCGCCATGAAGAGAAAAAAACATGTGACCAGCGTGGATAAGGCTAATGTGCTGGATTCCTCCAGACTCTGGAGAAAGGTGGTGGAGGAGGTTGCCGCAGACTATCCTGAGGTGACTCTGACTCATATGCTGGTAGATAACTGCGCTATGCAGCTGGTGATGAATCCGGGACAGTTCGATGTGATTCTCACAGAAAATATGTTCGGCGATATTTTATCAGATGAGGCCAGCATGATCACCGGCTCCATCGGGATGCTTTCTTCAGCCAGTATGAATGAGAGTAAATTCGGATTGTATGAGCCAAGTCATGGTTCTGCACCGGATATTGCAGGAAAGGGGATTGCAAACCCAATTGCTACCATTCTCTCTGCTGCCATGATGCTCCGCTATTCCTTTGATCTGGATCAGGAGGCTCTGGCTGTGGAGACGGCCGTTCAGCAGGTACTGACGGAAGGATTCAGAACGTCTGATATTATGGCGGAAGGATGTACGCAGGTGGGCACAGAAGAGATGGGACGCCTGATTTGCGAGCGCATTAAATAAAGATAGGAACCATTGTTAACAGGATGATAAAGCTGCCAGGGAGGCCTGAGAGCCTTCCGGCAGCGTTTTCCATAAATTAGATATCAGACAGGCCTTCCTGTCTGCTGTATCTGTCCTGAGAGTCAGAAGCAGCAGAAAAGGATGGCCTGGAAAGGGAAAGGAAGAGAATTGATGATGAAAAGTGACGCAGTAAGAAAGGGGCCCCAGGCGGCTCCCCATAGATCCCTGTTAAATGCCCTCGGCATGACGCCGGAGGAGATGAGAAAGCCTATGGTGGGCATTGTCAGCTCCTACAATGAGATTGTGCCGGGCCATATGAATCTGGACAAGATTGTGGAGGCCGTAAAGCTGGGCGTAGCCATGGCTGGCGGAACTCCGGTGGTTTTCCCGGCCATTGCAGTCTGCGACGGAATTGCCATGGGCCATGTAGGAATGAAATATTCTCTGGTAACGAGAGATCTGATTGCCGATTCTACCGAGTGTATGGCTCTGGCTCACCAGTTTGACGCCCTTGTGATGGTTCCAAACTGCGACAAAAATGTGCCGGGACTTCTCATGGCAGCAGCCAGAGTCAATGTTCCCACTGTATTTGTCAGCGGCGGTCCCATGCTGGCCGGCCATGTGGGTGGCAGAAAGAGAAGCCTTTCCAGCATGTTTGAGGCAGTAGGCGCCTATGCGGCCGGAACGATTACAGAGGAGGAACTGACTGAGTACGAGAATAAGGTCTGCCCCACCTGCGGTTCCTGCTCTGGTATGTACACAGCTAACAGCATGAACTGCCTGACAGAGGCCCTGGGCATGGGTCTGCGTGGAAACGGCACGATTCCAGCAGTCTACTCTGAGAGAATCAAGCTGGCCAAGCACGCCGGTATGAAGGTGATGGAGATGTATGAGAAGAATATCCGTCCGCGAGATATTATGACGGAGAAAGCATTCTTAAACGCCCTGACTGTCGATATGGCCCTGGGCTGCTCCACCAACAGCATGCTCCATCTTCCGGCCATCGCCCATGAGGCAGGTGTGGATCTGAATATGGATCTGGTCAATGAAATCAGCGCCAAGACTCCGAATCTCTGCCATCTGGCTCCGGCTGGCCCGACTTATATTGAAGAGTTAAATGAGGCAGGCGGCGTTTACGCAGTGATGAATGAGCTGTCCAAGAAGGATCTTCTGAATCTGGACTGCATGACTGTCACAGGAAAGACTGTGGGAGAGAATATTGAGGGCTGTGCCAACCGCAATCCGGAGCTGATCCGTCCCATTGAGAATCCATACAGCGCTACAGGCGGCATTGCAGTGCTTCGCGGAAACCTGGCCCCTGACACAGCTGTTGTAAAGAGATCAGCCGTTGCTCCGGAGATGTTAAAGCATGAGGGACCGGCCAGAGTCTTTGACTGCGAGGAGGATGCTATCGCAGCAATCAAGGGCGGAAAGATCGTTTCCGGTGACGTGGTTATTATCCGCTATGAGGGACCGAAGGGCGGACCTGGTATGAGGGAGATGCTGAATCCGACTTCAGCTATCGCAGGCATGGGACTGGGAGAAAGCGTTGCCCTGATTACAGACGGACGGTTCTCCGGAGCTTCCAGAGGTGCTTCCATTGGACACGTATCTCCGGAGGCGGCAGTGGGAGGACCGATTGCTCTGGTAGAGGAAGGCGATATGATTTCCATTGATATTGACAATCATTCCTTAAATGTGCTGGTATCAGATGAGGAGCTGGCGGCAAGACGGGCAAAATGGCAGCCGAGAGAGCCGAAGGTATCCACAGGATACCTGGCCCGTTACGCATCCATGGTAACCAGCGGCAACAGAGGAGCTGTCCTGGAGATTCCGGGAAAGTCTCAGGATTAATATCAGTTTAAAAGAAAGCCGGAATATCAGGCGGAAAAAGTAAGGCAAAGCGAGGAGCGCAGATGAAACGATTAAATGGAGCAGAAATTGTCATCGAGTGCCTGAAGGAGCAGGGGGTAGACACAGTATTTGGCTATCCGGGAGGTTCAATTCTGAACATTTATGACGCCCTTTACAAGCACCAGGATGAGATTACACATATACTTACCTCCCACGAGCAGGGAGCTTCCCACGCAGCGGACGGATATGCCAGAGCTACCGGAAAGGTAGGCGTATGCCTGGCCACTTCCGGTCCGGGAGCTACAAACCTGGTAACAGGAATTGCCACTGCCTACATGGATTCGATTCCAGTGGTAGCCATTACCTGCAACGTAGGCGTGAACCTGTTGGGAAAGGACAGTTTTCAGGAAATTGATATTTTAGGCGTAACTATGCCTATCACGAAATACAATTTTATTGTAAAGGATGTGACGAAGCTGGCTGACGTGATCCGAAGAGCCTTTCGGATTGCCGGAAGCGGCCGTCCGGGTCCTGTTCTGGTGGATATCACAAAGGATGTGACGGCAGCAGAGTGCGATTACGAGTATAAGCAGCCAGAGCCGGTGAAGCCTCAGTCCGACACGATTACAGAGGAGGATATGGAGCAGGCTCTATCCCTGATTCACGCTTCCCAGAAGCCTTTCATCTTTGTAGGCGGAGGAGCTGTGGCAGCCAATGCCTCTGAGGAACTGAAGGCATTTGCCCATAAAATTCAGGCCCCTGTAGCTGACAGCTTAATGGGAAAGGGAGCTTTTGACGGAACCGATGAGCTTTATACCGGTATGATTGGAATGCATGGCACAAAGACCTCCAATTTCGGAGTGGCGGAGTGCGATCTGCTGATTGTGGCAGGCGCCAGATTCAGCGACCGTGTGGTGGGAGATTCCTCACGGTTTGCCAAGAATGCCAAGATTCTCCAGCTGGATGTGGATCCGGCGGAGATCAATAAGAACATCCATACGACAGCCAGTGTGATTGGCGATCTGAAGGTGATTTTAAGAAGGCTCAATGCAAGGCTTGACCCGATGAACCACGAGGAGTGGATTGCCCATATTGACAGAATGCGGGATATGTACCCGCTGCGCTATAATAAGGAGCAGCTGACCGGCCCGTATATCATGGAAAAAATCTATGAGCTGACAGACGGGGAAGCCATCATTACGACAGATGTAGGACAGCATCAGATGTGGGCGGCTCAGTATTATAAATATAAGAAGCCCAGAACCTTCCTGTCCTCCGGCGGTCTGGGAACCATGGGCTATGGTCTGGGAGCCTGTATAGGCGCCAAGATGGGATGCAAAGATAAGACAGTGGTAAACATTGCCGGAGACGGATGCTTCCGTATGAATATGAATGAGATCGCTACGGCAGCCAGATATAATATTCCGATTATCCAGGTTGTATTTAATAATCATGTGCTGGGTATGGTGCGCCAGTGGCAGAACCTGTTCTATGGAAAGCGCTATTCCCAGACTGTGCTGGATGACCAGGTAGACTTCGTCAAAGTGGCGGAGGGACTGGGTGCAAAGGCCTACCGGGTAACAGAGAAGGATGAGTTTGAACGGGTATTTAAAGAAGCAGTGGAGTTAAATATTCCGGTTGTTATTGACTGCCAGATTGGCTGCGATGACAAGGTATTTCCGATGGTTCCGGCAGGAAAGCCCATTGAGGATGCCTTTGATGAGATTGATCTGATGATCGAAGGAAAATAGTGCCGGCAGATACAGGCGCTGACAGATAGAAAGAGAGAATAGATAGAAGGAGGAGCAGTTATGAGCAGAGTCTACAATTTTTCGGCAGGTCCAGCCGTGATGCCTGAGGAGGTACTCAGGGAAGCGTCAGAAGAGATGATGGATTACAGGGGCTGCGGCATGTCAGTGATGGAGATGAGCCACCGCTCTAAAGACTTTCAGGATATTCTCAAGGAGGCGGAGCAGGATCTGCGGGATTTAATGCATATTCCTGACAATTACAAGGTACTGTTTATCCAGGGCGGCGGCCATATGCAGTTTGCCATGGTTCCCATGAACCTGATGAAAAATAAGGTGGGAGATTACATTATCACCGGCCAGTGGGCCAAGAAGGCGTTTAAGGAGGCTCAGATGTATGGAACAGCCCATGCGATTGCCTCCAGTGAGGACAGAACCTTCAGCTATATTCCGGACTGCTCCGACCTTCCGGTAGACGAGGATGCAGACTACGTATACATCTGCCTGAACAATACCATTTACGGAACAAGATTTCCGGAGCTTCCCAATACAAAGGGAAAGATTCTGGTGGCGGATGTGTCCTCCTGCTTCCTGTCCGAACCGTTAGATGTGTCTAAATTTGGAATTATCTGGGGCGGAGTACAGAAAAACGTAGGTCCTGCCGGAATGGCCATTGCCATTGTAAGGGAGGATCTGATCACAGAGGACGTCCTTCCCGGAACACCTACCATGCTTCGATATAAGACCTACGCTGACAATGATTCTCTCTATAATACGCCTCCGACCTACTGCATTTATATCTGCGGAAAGGTATTTAAGTGGCTGAAAAAGCAGGGCGGTCTTGAGGCTATGAAGGAGAAAAATGAGAGAAAGGCAAAGCTTCTCTATGATTTTCTGGATGAAAGCCAGATGTTTAAAGGAACCGTTGAAAAGAAAGACCGATCTCTGATGAATGTGCCTTTTGTGACAGGATCTGAGGAGATGGATGCCAAATTTATAAAGGAAGCAAAGGAAGCTGGATTTGTAAACTTAAAGGGCCATAGAACTGTAGGCGGAATGAGAGCCAGCATCTACAACGCCATGCCGGAAGAGGGTGTGGCAAAGCTGGTAGAGTTTATGCGGGAATTTGAGAAGAAAAACAGCTGATTTGACAGCCAGGGAGGAAATGAAGATGAGAAAGATTCACTGCCTGAACCCGATTTCCAAGTATGGGACAGGACTTTTTACAGAAAGCTATGAGATGACAGAGCACGCAGAGGAGGCTGATGGAATTCTGGTGAGAAGCGCCTCCATGCACGGGATGGAGTTCTCTGAGAATCTGAGAGCTATAGCCAGAGCCGGAGCCGGAGTCAATAATATTCCTTTAGATGAGTGTGCCAGCCGCGGAATTGTAGTGTTCAACACGCCGGGAGCCAATGCCAACGGCGTAAAGGAGCTGGTATTGGCCGGTATGCTGTTAGCTGCCAGAGATGTGGCCGGAGGCATGAACTGGTGCAGGGAAAATGCAGGAAATGAAAATATTTCCAAAGATATGGAGAAGGCGAAAAAAGCCTTTGCCGGTCATGAAATTAAGGGAAAGAAGCTGGGAGTCATCGGACTGGGAGCTATCGGAGCGGAAGTGGCGAATGCAGCCGCCGGCCTGGGCATGGAGGTGCTGGGCTATGATCCGTTTATTTCTGTCAATGCTGCCTGGATGCTTTCCAGAGACGTGCGCCACATTACAGATTTAGATACCATTTACAGTGAGTGCGATTACATTACTGTCCATGTGCCGCTTCTGGACTCCACCAGGGGCATGATTAACAGGGAAAGCATGGGAAAGATGAAGGATGGAGTTGTAATTTTAAATTTTGCCAGAGATCTGCTGGTGAATGACGCAGACATGAAGAATGCTCTGGCTGAAGGAAAGGTAAAGCGCTATGTGACAGACTTCCCCAATCCGACTGTCATGGAGATGGAGCATGTGATTGCAACACCACATCTGGGTGCTTCCACAGAGGAATCGGAGGATAACTGTGCTCTGATGGCCGTCAAAGAGCTGATGGATTATCTGGAAAATGGAAATATCCACCATTCTGTTAATTATCCGGACTGTGATATGGGAGTCTGTGCTTCTGTCAACCGTGTAGCTCTGCTTCACATGAATATCCCTAATATGATCGGACAGATTTCCGCTATTCTGGCTGCAACAGATATGAATATTGCCAACATGGTCAACAAGAGCCGGGACAAATACGCCTACACTATGATCGACCTGGAAACAAGAGTCGATCAGGAGACGCTGGAAAAATTAAAGGGAATTAAAGGAATGATGAGAGTCCGCGTGATTCAGTAGAACAGGCAGGGACATTTCTGCATTCAAGGGATACCGGAACTGAGAAAGCAGCAGGGCAGGCCTTATGGCCTGACTGCTGCTGTTTGCTGTTTTCAGGTTCTGGGAGCGTTGACTTTTTGGCTTCTTCTGCAGCTGGATCTTTCATTTCGTAGATTCGCTTCCATTCCTTCGTGCCGTTCTGCCTGGCTGCTTCCGACTGATTAATTCTTAAAAACTTCATCAGCTCATAGCAGTTGATCCAGATTTCTCCGTTGCCCTCCTTCTGGGATTCGTCGAAGATGAGCTGAAGGCCGAAATGGAGATGTGTTTTGTCAATATTGTTGGTGTTTTCTGCAGAACTGTAGCCAGTCCGGCCCATGTATCCGATGACTTCCCCGGCAGTGACGATGCTTCCCTCAGAGAGGCAGCTCTGGTAGGGATAGTCTTTTCTCAGATGGGCGTAATAATAATACCGCTTTTTATCAAAACTGCGGATGCCGATGCGCCAGCCGCCGTACTGATTCCAGCCCATGGTCTCCACATAGCCGGATTCTGCGGCCATGACAGGAGTGCCCGTCTGCCCCATCATGTCATGGCCCAGATGTTTCCGCTTATAGCCGTAGGAGCGTGAGACGCCGAAATCGTCGTAGTCTGTGTAAGCAAAGCCCTTGGCAATGGGATGAAAGCCTTTCAGTCCGTATTTTGTTACCCAGACTTTTTCCGGATCCTGGCTGGAGGAGGGAGAAGCGGAGGAAGAGGGATGATCCTCCTGGATCCGGGCATCGGACAGAGCGAAGGATGGCGCCTCAGAAACAGGAATTTCAATTTCATAGTATCCTACCAGTCCGCCCAGAACAGCTGTATAGGCTTCCAGATAGTAGGGATACTGTTTCACATCAGCAGAGAGCTGTTCCATGGAAATACCGTTCTGAAGGCGCTCAGCCAGCTCATCCATGTCAGCTTCCTGATAATTGGAAAAATCGCCTCCGTATCTGGCGCCCAGGAAGGCCAGAAGCTCAATCCAGTTCAGGTGAATCTGCTGCTGACAGGTGGCTACGTCCAGCCGGAAGGCTTTTGTCATAGCTTCCTCCGGAACATTAAAATCGACCCACTTGATCAAATGATTTTGCTGGGAATCTGCTCCGGCTGTACCGATGCGCTCCTGAGAGAGAAGAGACAGCAGACAGCTGGCGGCAGGAGAGTGTGGATATGCTTTTAAAATCAGACATCCCCCGAGAAACAGCAGAGCCAGAATTTCGGCAGAGATGAGGAAACCAGCACGTTTTCGGTAAAAAAATAATAAAATCCTGTCATAGGCATTAGAAATCCGTTTCCATATGCTTCGCACAAAGAACCCTCCAATCATACGCCGGACAAACGGCGGAATATGCTTATTCAGATCATATGAGGACAGGAAGCCGGTTATGACAGGCAGGGCAGGAAGAATGAGTGGCAGAAGAGAAATTTTCTCAGAATCAGAGTATAAAACTACAGAAAGGAAGGAAAGATGGAAGATTTGAATCAGAACAATCAGAAGGCAGAGGAGCTAAATTTCAGAACTGCTCTGGGAATTAGAATTGTAGAGAGAGGAGAAGGATGGGCCAGGGGAGAGATGAAGGCAGAAAAGCTTCATCTGAATCCCCTGGGAATTATCCATGGAGGCTGCCTGTTTTCCCTGGCAGACACTGTGTCAGGAAGCGCCGTTATAGGATACGGCTGCCG
>CAUCIO010000065.1 GCA_958442925.1 uncultured Clostridium sp.
GTACATCTCCGTTATTTGTAATACATCTTATATGTTTTCTATATTTTTTTTGTTCTGAAAGTAATTTTTATTGTGAAATCTGACTTTTTATTTAGTAAAATTTTACCAACATTTTTTCAGTTTTTTACTCGTTTTTCATTTTTCGCTGTGTTTCTTACGGCCGCACATACCGGCGAAACTCATAGCACAGATCAAAGTAGGTCTGCTCATCGCTGCAGTCCGTCACCTTCCAGCCTTCCTGCTCCAGATTGACCATGTAAGTATCTGCATTGTATTCATAATCAATGAAGGTAATATGGGCCTCCTGGCAGAAGGGGAGAAACTGTTCATAGATGGTCTGGCCGCCAATGATGAAAATATCCTCATCCCGGTACTTTGAAAGCTCAGCCAGAGCCTCTTCCATGCTGTGAACTGCTACAGCCCCCTTTATTTCAAAGGCCGGATCCTTTGTCAGCACAATATTCGTCCGGCTCTCCAGAGGACGGCCTCCTGGAAGGGCTTCCAGAGTCTTTCTGCCCATCACCACTACTTTTCCTATGGTCTCCTGACGGAACAGCTTCTGGTCTGCCGGAATGACGGCCAGCATCTGTCCATTCTTTCCAATGGCCCAATGCCTGTCTACTGCTGCAATTAACTGCATGATCCGCTCTCCCTTCTGTCCTCTCTGATTTTTTCCGGATACTGACGCCTTAAAGTTTTCATCATGCTGGCTGCATTAATATAGAAGGCCTCATCCGGCTGTTCCTTTTTGTCGACTTTCGAGTGGAACACCTGCTCCATTCTTTTTAACGCCTCTTCGTCACTATCCGTCTCATTTATAATCTGAAGCATCTTATCCCGGCTTGATCTGGCAGTTTCCAGAAGAAATTCCCAGATTCCAATCTTATCTTCCTCATCCACCAGGCCATAGTGATTTAAAATAATTTCTTTTACCGGAATTTCTGCCGATCTGCGGATGGAATCCTCCACCCCCTTATAATCTACCAGAAAACTGGGCATATACTCTTTGCTCCGGCTCATAACTCCCACCGTCTCGCTGCAGAGCATGACTTCTCCATTTACCACATATGACATAGAGCATCTTGTATGTCCGGCTGTGGCAAAAGCATAGATCCGATCTCCGGCAATCTCTATCGTTTCCTGATCTGCCAGTCCCACATTTACCTGGAGATCCTGGTCGTCATAATTACTGTTCCAGGAAAGTCCTGAGGCTTCCGCTGCTTCCCCGCTGAGGCGCCGGATGGTCTTTAAGGCTCCCGGCTTTACCAGGATCTCCTTTGCCTGCTCAGATGCATACACATCCACTGCCGGCCACTCTTTTCTCACCGCTGGCAGCCCTGCCACATGGTCGTAATGGGAATGGGACAGCAGCACCGCGTGCAGCGGCTCTCCCTGAAGCTCCTCTCTGATTTTCTGTACCATGGCGTCAGCTCCATAGGCCATTCCTGCCTCAAAGAGGATGTTGGCGTTTCCCCTAAGCAGAAATACTGCTCCTTTTCCTACTCCTGTCACATCTATAATTTTCATTCTTTTCTCCGCCTTTCCACTGTGTTCTCTTTCCGCCGATCCATAAACTGGTTATTTGGCGTACCAGTGACAGCATATCACAAAAGGCTGTATTCGGCAAAGAAATTTATGGTCTGCTTACTCTTTATGCTTTAAATCCTCAAAATCCCCCAGATCTTCCAGATGAATATGGGAAGTATCCAGCTTTTTCTTTGGATACTTATTTTGTCCCCGAAGTGTAATAGGAATCTGACCGTTCAGCTGGGCGCGGATACTTTCTGCGCGGAGCAGGCAGACTTCCTCCAGAACGTCAGCTGCCAGAAGATGATCCTCATAGGAACAGAATGCCGTAGGATCCCTTTTTACATAGGGGGCAATCATCTCTGCAGTCTGCCGCAGCCTGGCTTCAAACTGCCGATTGTCAAAATAATCTGCCAGAAGACGCTCAAAATACTTATGATAAGCAGCCAGGCAGTCTGAGCGCTTCATCAAATTGTGATAAAGCGGCCGGTTCAGCATAACCTTTCCTTCTGCCGGAGTATTGACAGGATAATTGATGAGCACAGCAGGATCCTTTATCGGCTTGCTCATACCCAGGGCATAGGTTCCAAAGGCCAGATTGTAATCCCACGGAAGGATGGAAAGGACTCCGTTCTCCTCATAGAGAAAATAATTGTGTCCTGTCGGGCCCAGATAGCTGTCCCAGTTCATTACGAAAACCTGCACTGTAAAATATCTAAGAACTTCATCTATATCTACTGCCTGTTCCAGATTTTCCCCGGAAGATAAAATTTCCAAAGCTCTGATCAGGCGCTGTTTATCGGCAGGCGAAGGGTTAAATTTAGCGTTATCAAAAATATTGGGATAGCTTTCCGGATCATCATCCACATAGCGCAGGGCTACATCCTTATTTTCATCCCCGAGAGAGCGGTAATCCGGTTTATAAAGCTGTCCATGATCCAGGCCAAAATTCCGGCGGGCAAAAGACTCTTCCGGTTCCTCTACAGCCAGAAACAGTCCCCAGTCCTGTCCGTTCACTGTCACCCATACATAGCTGCACAGCGGAGCCGGAACTCCCATAAAGTTCATCATGTCGTAAGCAAGCCATGTCTTCAGATAGCTGTTGTCCTGAAAAGAAGCGTCCAGGGAAAATTTATCCAGTCCGTAGTAATTTCCTCCATCTGAAAACTGATCAAATTCCAGTTTCAGGCTGTACCTGGAAAGGCCATACTCCGTAGTCAGACGCCTGGAATTATTGCCTTTTGCCCGCAGGCCTACCTGATGAAACAGTTCTCCATCAATCTCTACAGAACAGGCGACATACTGTTCCTTATCTGCATCACGAAGGAAAGCCTCCCAGTCTTCTGTCTTAATATCCAGCTTATGCACTCTGCTGCTGTCAAACAGACGCGTTTCGTAGTCCTGCTCTGTGCCCCTGCCCTGAATTCCAGCTGCTCCCAGATATATGCAGACAGCTGCAATCGCTGCTGCCAGCAGAGCTGCTCCCACACAGATTCTGTCAATATATTTATGCGTTACCATCCTTTAACCCATATAATCGCCGTTATAGGAAACCAGAGCTGTCTGCTCCACTCCGTCCAGAGCGGCAAGTTCATTGATAAATCTGCTGTCGTCATCTATGAGCCTCACTTCATAATTAAGCTCCATATGCCCTGCCTCCACACTCTTGCTTTTTAAATTCATTTTTTTGACATGGGAGGCAATCAGTCTGCCCGCATGTTCCTCAGCCACCGAATCCATACAATGAACTACCAGAATATAGGGCAAATCTGCTGTTTTCTTGTTTGCAAACAAAAACAGAACTCCCCCCACAAACAAACTGCCGAATACTGCCAGTGGAATCAGCCCCGATGCCAGCACAATCCCCACTGCAATGCTCCAGAAGAGAAAGACCAGATCCATCGGTTCTTTTACTGCCGTTCGGAACCGGACAATGGACAGCGCTCCTACCATTCCCAGAGACAGCACTACATTGCTGACTACAGCCATAATCAGAATTGTTGTAATGAGCCCAAGGGCGATCAAAGCTGTGCCAAAGCTGGCTGAATACATTACGCCGCTGCAGCACTTCTTATATATATAAAAAATAAACAATCCCAGCAGAAAAGACAGTACAAGAGCGAGAACTGTATCCGCAACAGAGACAGCGGCAACATTCTCTAAAAAATCTGATTTAAATATATCCTGAAAAGTCATCTTTTTCCTCCTATATCTGTCTAATCATATCTGCGGCACAGGACATACTTGGAGCAGGCCGACGCCTGATATCCCGGAACCTGAACCGCCATGCGGACCAGTTCCGGAAGAAACTCATCGTACTTTACTTCCAGAATAGTTTCCGGCCTTTCGATCCCATGACAAAACACATCTGGATTCAGAAACTCTATGCTTCCGAGTCCTGTACGTACTCCACGATCCAGCGTAATCCGCACATTTCCAGGCCCATAAACAAAGGCTTCCCTGTCATAACGAACAATGGTTCTGGGACGCAGAAGCTTTCCCTTCAGCTGGCTGTAAAACTCTATCAGCAAAGGATCCCCTGAATGCAGCAGAAAGTTATATTCTCCCTGCAGTATCTGCCGTACCTGCTCTGTCAGCAGACGCGTACTCCTCTTTCCGCACAATCCGTTTACCTTGAACTTCTTTTCCAGTCTGATAAAGCCCAGTTCTCTTTCATAATACCTGAGCCGGAACTTCTCCCTCCGGCTCAGGCCGTTTATCTTTTCTCTCAGAGCTTCATCATATGGTGTATCAAAATAAAGGCTTGTAACCTGATAGCTTCCCTCTGGCCCTGCATAACGATCATGAGAAAATAATCTTCGCAGCTTCCTGGTAAGAACTGGATCTGCCCCCAGGCTAATCCTGTGCTTCTGTTCATGGCGCAGCGGACGGACGGGCGCAGGTTTAATTGTCATAGTCCGTGTCTCCGCTTTCTCCATTGTCATAGCCGGAATCCCCTCCGTCATCCTGGGAGTTTCCGTCGTCCTGATAATCAGAGGCATTGTCTCCCCCATCGTCATAATTGGTGTTTCCATCGTTATAATCGGTTACACCATCGTTATTTGGGCCGTAATCCGTATCATCGTAGTTAGTTACCCCATCATTATTTGCGCCATAGTCTGTATCGTTATAATCGGTCGCTCCATCATTATCCGGGCCATAGTCTGTATCAACATAATCTGTTATTCCGTAATCGCTTTCTCCCTGCACATCCACAGGACTGCTCCATCTGTTGTCATTCACACACTGGCGGACATCTGCCACGACCTCATCCAGGAATGTATCATACGGCAGAGCGGAACCTGATTCAATTTCAATGGTAATCTGGCGCTTTTCCCCCTCTATCTCTTCTACAAAATATCCTGCTTCCCCAATCGCTTTTACCAGCTGTGACACTGCTGCCCGGGCCGGCTGTCCCATCAGTCCCTTACAGCTGCTGAGAATAGGCAGAGCATCCTCGTTGCGGGCAGTCACCCCAGTGACAAGTCCCGCCTTATCATACTGCACTTCAATTTCCGGATTCACACTCACGAGCAAGACGCCGCCTTCCTCTGCTGAAGCTTCAGATGTGGCAGCGGTTGTCTGAACTGCCTGAGAAGAAGTTTCAGCCGGCTCCGTCTTCTGTCCGCATCCTGTCAAAAGCGCCAGGCTCACTGCTAAAGTTACAGAAAATGTGCAAATAGATGTGAATGTTCTTTTTTTCATAATAATAACATCTCCTTTTCCTTTTTATTTTCTATACTACAGATTACGCAGCCAAGTTTCGCAGACCGGGGCAGCTGCAGCTTTTTTTATTAATTTTCTTCGTTTTCTTCATCTTCATCCTCATAATCTGTATCAGGAGCTTCTTCAATGCTGTCGTCTTCGTTATCATCGCCCTCTTCACCATCTTCATTCTCTTTTCCATCTTCATCCCTGTCCTGATAATCTGATTCCTTTTCAGCCGAAGCATTTGACATTTCCGGAACCGGCATCTGCTGCTCTGGAGCCTGAGTTTCTGGAGTTCTTCCTTCCAAAGCCTGCGTTTCTGTCAGAGAATCCTTGCCGTCTGCACCTGAAACTGGAATTTCTACCACTATCGGATCTGAAACTTCTATACTTTGTTCTGTTTTGCTGTTCACAGTGATCGTAACTCTGAAATCTCCCTCCAGATGATGGCTCAGGCCGTCAGAAAGCGTTGATTCATGACTGGCTGTCCACTGTTCACTCTCTCCGTCCAGTGTCAAGACGATCTCGCCTCCCTCCTGCAAAAATCCCATATCAATCGCTCTATCCACCAGTTCTTCCATCACAAAGGCCAGTTCTTTCTTTTTATACACATAATTCTTTACTAAATGTTCCCCATCCTGATTTGTGCCCCTCAGCCCTATCACTGTATCTTTTTGGTTTACGTCAATTCTTACAGACGGATTAATCTCCATATATACAGAGCCATAAGGTGTCTGCTTTACCTGGAAGGAGAAGGTCAGAACAGCCATCAGATATACTGCCGCTATCAGGGAAGCAGCCCACTTTCTTCTCACTCTTTTTATGATTTTTTCTTCTGGCTGACGCGCTTCTTCCAGCTGACGCATTTCCACTACGTCTGTCACGGTCTCTCCGACTGTATAATTCAAATTTGCAGCTTTTAGAAATCTTCCGTCTTCTGACAGGACGACTGCATAGCTTAAATGACATTCCATCACCTTGTACTTCATATCGTCAGCCCTCCTTTCTTTTCAGAACCTGCCGTAAATGCCCGCGAAGGATTTCATATCCATTGGTCTGGATCAGCAGCATGGCCAGTATGTATTTTCTATGGCGTTCCAGGGTTTTACGCTCTGTACCAGATCCCAGAACCAGCTTCGCCATAGGAAGCTTTTTTGTTTTCAGAAGTTCCTCCAGAATATGTTTATTTTCTGCCGCATAACGGACTGCGACAGCACAGGACTCCAGCGTGCGTTCCTGTTTAGGAGAGTTGTCCGCAACATCTCTGAAGCTGATTCCAAATGCTTCCATCACTGCAGACAGCTCTTTAATCTCCTGCTGTACTGCTTCCAAATCAGCTGATTCTTCCACGTGGCTGCGTTTATCTGCCACTCTGTCTTTAACAGAGCCTTCCTCTTCGTTTTCTTCCTCATCCAGAGAAATATGTCCCTGATGACGCATCTCCTTTCTTTGATAGTCAATCAGCCGGCTGCGGATTACCATAGCCGCATAGCTTAAAAAAGCTCCTTTCTCTTTCGAAAAGCTTATAATGGCTTCGTGAAATGCAATCATGGCAATGCTGAACTCGTCATCCTGCTCTGTGCAGAAGCGCAAAAGGAACTTTGATGTTTCAGAGCGAATAAACGGAAGATAACTGCGGATTAAGCAATCCGCCTTGTCCATATCTGTTTTTGCCGCATAAACTTCCTTTACAATCTGGCGGGCGTGTTGCACAGCTTAATTCTCCTCTCATATAGAATACGGATATCATTCGTAAAAATCAGGGCAGCCAAAACATTTAGTATAAATTTTACTATAATATTCCATTTTAAATCATATAAAAAAGGCTGCCTGACTGCCACCCTCTTTTTGTAAATCTTAAGTAAAATTTATATAAAGTCCCCCTGCCTCTCACCTGCTTTCTATGATTGCAATTTCCTCCTGGTGCAGGTATAATGTGTTTAGTTTTAAACTGAATCTAAAAGAAATGAGGCTGAACCGATGATCACATTAGAAAGAACAAGTGTAATGAACCTGGAAAATGCCATACGCGGAGCCAGAAATCCCATGAACAGCTGGCATCGTTCTGACAGCTGCTATGATGAGAGCGGTTCCTATGTTTTAGGACCCAATGATCTGGATCTGGCTAAAAGACTCCGCCAGGCTGGAAGCGATCACCGTAAATACGTCCGCCAGATTTTCGTCTCTGTGGATATCACAGCCCCCCTCTACTGGTGGAAGGAGTACGACACCTACAAGGTGGCGACTGTAGCTAACTCCTGCAGTACCATGCACAAAATCCACAGCAAGGAATTTACTATGGACGATTTCAGCTGTGATCACATGACAGACGGAGCCAGAGCCTTCATGCAGACAGTAGTGGACAAGCTTGAGGAAACACGGAAAAGATATCTGGAGACTAAAAACAAGGAGGACTGGTATGATCTGATCCAGCTGCTTCCTTCCAGCTACAATCAGATGAGAACCTGTACCTTTAACTATGAAACGCTGATTAATATCTACTATGCCCGCAAGGATCATAAGCTGGCTGAATGGCATACCTTCTGCGACTGGATCCTGACTCTGCCCTATGCGGGCGATTTGATTGTAGGAGAAGGCAAATAGTAAAAAATTTTTTCTGTAAATCAAAAAGACACATGAGCAGTCACTTAAAATGTTCTGACTGACCATGTGTCTTTTTGTATTTTATTTTATTCTGCACTTAGTTCCAGAAATCAGTTTTTGTTTCCAGATCAATATCCTTTGCCTTAAAGACAGGGTTCTTGCCCTCTTTCTTCTGTTTCAGGTAGTCGTTCATACACCTTACAGCCGGACCGCAGAGGATTAGGATTACAGGAAGGTTAATGATTGCCATCAGTCCCATAAGAACGTCAGCTGTATTCCATGCCACGCTGAACTCCATGGTAGCGCCAAAGCATACGATCAGAGCTGCCACCAGGCGGAATCCCATTAAAAGACCCTTATTAGGAGTCTTATCGCAGATGTAGCCAAGACCCATCTCTGCATAGTAGAAGTTTCCAATTAAGGTAGTAAACGCAAACAGTACCAGAGCAATCGTAATAAAGATGGTTCCAAAGCTTCCCAGAGTGTTGGCTACTGCCGCCTGCACATAAGGCATTCCCTGAAGCTCTGTGGAAGGCTCCACGCCTGAGCAGAGAAGCATGAATGCAGTTGCTGAGCAGATGACAATCGTATCAATGTAAACGGAAAGCATCTGAACCAGTCCCTGTTTTACCGGATGGGATACGCCTGCAGAAGCTGCCGCATTAGGAGCAGAACCTACGCCGGCCTCATTGGAGAAGAGACCTCTTTTAATACCCTGCATGACAGCAGAACCTGCGAAACCGCCAAAAATAGCTTTAAAGTCAAATGCCTGGGTAAAGATATCTGCAAACATCTGAGGAACGAGGTTTAAATGTGTTACGATAATCACTAAAGAAATCAGGATATAGAAAATTCCCATAACAGGAACCAGAACTCCTGTAATTTTGGAAATCTGTTTGCTTCCTCCAAAGACACAGACAGCAAATGCTGCAGCCAGCACAGCGCCAATAATCAGCGGAGTAACAGATGGATCATAGAAGCTGTATGCCCGGAAAGAATCCGCAATATTGAAAGCCGCTACCATGTTGAATCCGCCCATGTAAGTAACAATCAGAGTTCCCGCAAACAGGATTCCCAGCCATCTCTTTTTCAGAACTGCCTGTATGTAGTATGCAGGACCGCCGTAGGAGCTTCCGTCTGCTGCTTTTCTCTTATAAATCTGTGCCAGAGTACTCTCAATAAAAGCAGATGCGCTTCCTAAAATCGCTACCAGCCACATCCAGAACATGGCTCCGGCTCCTCCGATACAGATAGCAGTAGAAATACCGGCAATATTTCCAGTTCCTACTCTTGACGCTGTAGAAACCATCAGCGCCTGGAAGGAAGAAATCGATTCCTTATCATCGCTCGGTTCTTTTACTACGCGGATTGCTTCCTTAAGACAGCGGAACTGGATAAATTTTGTCTTTACTGTAAAATAAATACCAGCTCCCAGAAGCAGAATAATCAGAATGTAGGTATACAGCCAGTTACTGAGGGTGTTGATAATTTCTGAAAACATATTTACCTTTCCTTTCTCAATTTCCTTAATTGTTCTGTTGCCTGCCCCCTATCTTACAACTTTCGAAGGCACTGCCAAATCTTCCCCAGCCTTCTTCCTCCTTTCCCCTGTTTCCATTGTACTGGAATGCTTGATTTAGCAAATTTTAATAAATTTTATATTTTTTTTATTATAATATAAAACATCACTGATGCACAACTGAATTTTCTCCAAATTTCTCAGTTCCCCTTGTTACGGCTCCCAGGCAAACATATGAAGATTCAGTTCCTCTGACACATATTTAAGCATAGCTTTTCCGCCAATACTGTTGCCCTTTTTGTCCAGGGAAGGTCCGTAGATGCCGATACCCATTTTCCGATCAACTACAGACAGGATTCCGCCTCCCACGCCGCTCTTAGACGGAATGCCCACCTCTACAGCGAACTCGCCGGATCCATCATACATTCCGCAGGTCAGCATGATCGTCTTAACAGTCCGCACTACTTCACGGTCTAACAGTCTTTCCCCTGTCTCCGGGTGAATGCCTCCGTTGGCCAGAACCAGTCCGAATCCTGCCAGGCTCTTGGCAGTCACGCTCAGAGAGCACATCTTTACATAGAGCTCCAGACTGCGCTCCACATCGCACTCAATAATCCCCTTGCTCTGCAGCAGATATGCGATAGCCCTGTTTCTGGCGCTGTTGGCCATCTCTGAGGTATAAGCCCGCTCATCCAGGCGGATCTTCGGATCCAGACAGAGTTTTCCTGCATAGTCAAGCAGCTCTTTGAAACTGAAAATAGGCATCAGATAGCTGACTACTGTGATAGCTCCTGAATTAATCATCGGATTGTAAGGATAATTGCTGGTCATATCCAGCTTCAGCAAAGAGTTAAACGCATCTCCTGACGGCTCCATTCTGATCTTTTCAAATACCTTATCAAATCCACAGTGCTGAAGCGCCACACAGAGGGAAATTACTTTGGAAATACTTTGAATGGTAAATCGTTTCTCAGAATCTCCAGCCTCATAAATTTCCCCATCCCGCGTATAGATACAGATTCCCAGATCGTGCTTATCTGCTCTGGAAAGTTCCGGAATGTAAGACGCTGTCTCACCTTTATCTACCTCCATGCTTCCGGCCAGAAGAGCCTCTTTTAAAATTGTTCCTATTGCCTTATCTGTCATGTCCTCTCCCTTCCTCCCTTTCAGCAGCCGGACATTTTTGAAATCTTCTCAAATACTTCTTTCTGCTGAAAGAAATTTTTTATAAATTATTTTTATATCTTTTATAAATTTTACTTTATGTTCATAAGTATAGCAGAAAATATTTTTCCTTTCTAATACCTGATACCTATAAGAATATAACAGATTGTTACAACCCATCTGGTCTTTTGAAATTTTATATGATATAATTTTAACAAAATCCAGCAGCACTCTGTTTTTCGCCGCTGCCATTTTGACGCAGGAGGTTATTTATGGATTACGATATTAATGTAAAGCATCTTTCTTATTTTATCACAACTGCCCGTCTGGGTTCCATTAATCGGGCGGCTCAGACTCTGTACATCTCTCAGCCTCATCTTGGAAAAATCATTAAAGAACTGGAGCATACGGCTGGAACCGTACTTTTTGAGCGCACAAGAGGCGGCGTTATCCTGACGCCAGATGGAAGGGATTTTCTGGAACGGGCCGAGGAAACCCTGCGGGCAGTCCAGTCTCTGCTGGATTTCCGCTCTGCTTCCAGCCCCTCTGCCCGTTCCCTGATGGTTTCCATGACTCGCTTTTCTCATATTATGGAATGCTTTATCGAAATTGTCCTGCGTCATAAAAATGACGATGCCTTTGTACACCGGCTCCGGGAGGGCACGGCAGATGAAGTGATTGAGGATGTGTATGCCGG
This sequence comes from uncultured Clostridium sp., assembly GCA_958442925.1. Taxonomy (GTDB): domain Bacteria; phylum Bacillota; class Clostridia; order Lachnospirales; family Lachnospiraceae; genus Otoolea. Next base: position 11,220 of record CAUCIO010000065.1, read on the forward strand.
GCAGTTTCATGTGGGAGTGATTCACTTTAACCCAGAGGAAAAGAAAAGCGTTCTTGCCCGCCTGGCGTCCATGGGCCTGTCTTACGAGACTCTGGCCTTAGTCCGCCCCC
>CAUCIO010000066.1 GCA_958442925.1 uncultured Clostridium sp.
GCAGCTTATTCAAGTGCGCCCATTTATGGTTTTCCTCTACTTTCTTTCACACTAATTCCTCCTCCATCCTGGCTCAAAACTGCCATGAATATTTATTTAACAGATTGTCTTCATATCTCCCTATTATACCCGCTTTTCCCTAATAGTCAACTGCTTTTTTGTATAAAACCAGTCCATATCTGCATTTTTATTCTTATTTTAGCTTCTTCTCTGCATTTTTATGCTTTTTCTTTCCTCTTCACTCACAGAAAAATCAGCTTTCACTGACGCGGCACATGGTAAACTCGCCGTAAGCTGTAATCACCCTGTAAAAACCGCACAGCTCTTTGTTCAGCTCCTCATCCGGCGTATCTACCAGGAATGGCTGATGGTGGAACTCGGCAATTTTTGCCTTGGTAGCCAGGATCATAATATTTTCCTTCCCGATTTCCCGGATTACTTCAGGCGTAATCTGCTGATTTCCACGTCCAAACAGGAATCCCTGTCCTCCTGTCACAGTGACGATCAGTTTTGTCTTCTTTCCCTTAATAAAATCCAGGATCTTATCCCCATAGAGATCATTTGCCACCAGCTGTTTATTCTGGATTAAATCCACACCGATCAGCGTGTTTTTAAGTCCCAGCATCTGCATCACGCCTCTGGTAGTCGTTCCCGCTCCAATCAGATAGTAGGTATCCGGCTCCATATGCTCCACAATCTCATGGGCAATGGACTCAATGGAAGCTGTCTCTGACAGGGGTGTCGGAGCCTTCCTGTTCTGGGTAAATACGTGCTCCAGCGGCACAGACAGATAACCATACAATCTTGTATTAATAATCTCCTGGCGGTAAAGTTCCTCGTCAATATCCAGAACCTCCTGCTCTGCCGTTCTTGTCACCTTACCAGTCAGCCACAGCTTTGCCAGATCTCCTGCGCTCTGGGGATTTTTTGCATAAACAGGGGAATGGATCTTTACTCCGGCCGGAATTCCAAGAGCCGGAAGCTCCGTTCCCACGCCCTCATAGATATCTCTGGCCGTACCGTCTCCGCCTGCAAACAGCAGCAGATCAACTCCCGCCTCCTCCAGTGCCTTGGAAAGGACAATGGTATCCGTTCTGGAACTGTCAAACAGATCTTTTAAATTTCTCCTTCCGCCTGTGTGGAGAACTGTAGTGCGAAATCCCATAGATTTTGCCGTATCCTCTCCCATATCTCCAGGGCAGGTTACAATTTCCAGCTCATTTTTTATCTCTAAAAGTTCCTTTAAGGCCTGGCGCACCCTGTCGTTTGCTCTCGGCTTCGCTCCCCGGCGGATGGCCTCCTCTACCATATGATCAGTTCCCTTCAGCCCGACGCTGCCGCCCATTCCTGCAACCGGGTTAATAAGAAGTCCTAATTTTTTCATGATTCAAGCTCTCCTTTCAGATATTCTATCCTGCGTCTGCTCTGCAGCGGGAGGAATTATGATAGTATTCTTTCCGCTGACAGACCCTCAAAAAAATACTATCATAATTTCTCCTGACTGAGAAGAAAAGTGCTGCTGTGACCGCCCCCGCGGCTACGCGGGAGCGATGCTGCAGCAGCACTTCTCTTATACTCTCATTTATCTCATTTATGCAGTTTCTAATTCTGGCATCTCAGAAAGAAAGGATTAGTCCTCGTTGTACTTTCTAAGGTATACCTTCCATGTAGTAGCCCACTTAGCCGGATCGTCCATACCAGACTCGTCAACCTGGTGAGTTACACTGTTATGAGGAGCTGTTCTGATGATCTCTGGATTTTCGTGAGCCTCCTTGAATACATACTTCAGAGTCTCGATGTACTCGTCGATATCCTTCTTGGATGGTGTCTCTGTTGGCTCAAGAGTCATCGGCTCAGGCAGATGGAATGGATGGTGGGATGTCCAGTAGTGCATACCGAAGTCCATCATTCTTCTCTGGATATCGAGAGTGCCGATGCCTGTCTCTTTCTCCAGTGCCTCTAATGTGTAGCGGGCCTGCTCGATTCTCTGGTTGTTTCCATCCTGGTAGTAAGCGGAAACTTCCGGAAGCTCCATCAGCTTCTTGAACATGTAGTTGTTGTTTAATACAGCAGTCTTAGCTACCTGGTATAAGCCCTCAGCGCCTAAGCTTCTAATCCAGCAGTATGCCTTTAATACAACCTCAGCAACGCCGTACCACTCTCTTACTTTGCCAACTGCGCTTGGGTTAGAGCAGATGTCATAGTTTAAGAAGTATTTCTCTCCATCGTAATCTACGATTGGAGCCGGAAGGAACTTAACCAGATCCTTCTGAACACCTGTAGCGCCGCAAGCTGGGCCGCCGCAGCCGTGAGGTGTGGAGAATGTCTTGTGCAGGTTGAAGAAGCACATATCGAATCCTGCATCTCTTGCTCTTGTTACGCCTAAGAGACCGTTTGCGTTAGCCTGGTCATATGCGCACAGACCGCCGATGGAGTGGATGTAATCAACGAACTCTTTTACGTGGCTGTTGTAAACACCTGTATCCTCCGGGTTAGCTACGATGTAGCCAGCTGTCTTCTCAGAGCATGCAGCCTTTAACTGCTCTAATGTCGGAAGGCCTGTCTTTGGATCTGGCTGTAAGTAGATGATCTTGAAGCCAGCTACTGCAGGAGCTGCCGCATCAGACGGATGGGAGTAGATAGTTGTGATGATCTCGTTTCTGTCCTCTCCCTTATCCTTGAAGTATGCACGGATTAAGGAAGCCATGGTCATGATACCCTGGGATCCGCCGCTTGGCTGGAATGTGAAGTGATCCATTCCGGAAATCTCGCACATATACTTGTCTGTCTCGTGGAAAATCTGTAACATACCCTGTACTGTGGACGGATCCTGTAATGGATGGTAGTCACGAATCAGGGCAGATAACTGCTCATTAACCTTCGGGCTGTACTTAACTGTACATGTACCCTGTCCAATCTCGATGTTAACATCAGCACCTAATGTCTGCTGTGCCAGTCTTGCATAGTGACGAAGCACACGGCTCTGGGACATTTCCGGCAGATTTAACTTTGTACTTCTCTTCATGCCCTCCGGAATAGCAGCTGTTCCTTCTACTTCCTTTGCTACCTCTTCCTCTGGAGCGCCTACTAAAATTCCTCTCTCACCTGGTGTGGTTAACTCGTAAATGATCGGCTCATCCCATTTTGCCTGGTGGAATTTTGTTCTGACCTTTGATGATCTATCTATTCTTTTCACAATATCATTCCTTTCCGCGCAGCCTATTTGATAACCTCAGCGAGTGCTGCTGCCAGTGTATCTAAGTCTTCCTTCATATGAACCTCTGTTACGCAGTACAGAGCAGACTGTCCCAGGTTCGGGAACTCCTTGGATAAATCCTTTCCTCCGAAGATACCCTTAGCAAGGAGAGCTTTGTTGATCTCTTCAACAGTCTTTCCTGTTCCTGTGAAGTCAACGACAAACTCTTTGAAGAATGCGCCGCCGAACGGATTTACCTTAACGCCCGGAATCTCAGCAAGCTTCTTAGCAGCGTACTGTGCGTTTGCCATGATTAACTCGTCAACTTCTACCATACCCTGCGGTCCCATAGTAGCCAGGTAAACACCTGCTGTAATTCCCCAAAGTGCAGACTGTGTACCTACGTACTCTTTACCATGCTCTCTGTGGTGTCCGAAGGAAGTTCTATCGTAAGCAACATCGCCGAAGCCGTACTCACCTGGCTCGGATGTAGGAGCGATACCAAACAGACGGGATGGGAACTCCATAACGAACTTCTCATCATCTGTAGTAGCCATGAATCCAGACTGGCCGCCGCCGTAGAACATATGGATTCCCAGTGGCTGTAAGTCTCCGCAGACGATATCTGCGCCGTATGTAGGAGGTGTAGTAAGAACACCTAAGGAGATTGGGTCAACACCAACAAGGCTTAATCCGCCAGCTGCATGAACTGCATCGGAGATTGCCTGGCCGTTTGGCTCAATAATACCTAAGTAGTTCGGGTTCTCAAAGTAAACGCCGATTACGTCATCATTTAATTTAGCCTTTAAGTCCTCTAAATCAAGAGTTCCCTGAGCTGTTGCCTTAACAGTCTCGAACTTGATTACGCTCTCAGCGTAGTTCTTCATAACTGCTAACTTCTGCGGATCGATAATCTCAGAAACGAGAACAACAGAACGGTTTGTGATTCTCTGTGCCATTCTTACAGTTGTAGCTGCAGCCTGAGCCCAGTCCATAGTAGGTACGTTTACAACGTCCATATCTACTAACTCAGCTACCATGCTGGCATACTCAAACAGAGACTGGAAACGGCCCTCATCGTTGTAAGGCTCGCCGCCGTATGCTGTTAAGAACTCGCCCTTGCCGTTGATCTCATCACAGATAGCCGGTACGTAGTGCTGCCAGCATCCTGCACCTAAGAAGTTTAAGTTCTTGTGGCAGTCTGTATCCTTGGAAAGGACTCTCTCAACGTGTCTCTTTAACTCATACTCAGAACCGAATGCCTTCGGCAGGTTCATATTCTCTTTTAATTTTAAGATCTCCGGAACGTTTTTGTGAAGTTCCTCTAAAGAGCTCATTCCGATTTCGTGGAGCATCTCCTCCTGGATTTCCGGAACTGAGTTCGGTATGTAAGGATGGCTTGCATATCCTTTCATTGTTCTTATTCCTCCTTTAATTTCAGGTTTATATTCTGGACAAGAGGAGGTTTAACGTCCTCTTGTCCACTTTGTCTCATAAACTTAGCTCATCAAACGCCTAATTAAGCGATTCCGCCTCCGTCAACTACTAAAGCTGCACCTGTGATCCAGCTGGATAAGTCACTTGCAAGGAAGAGAACTGCGTTTGCGATATCCTCTGGCATACCAATTCTTGCAAGCGGTCTGCTTGTACCGCAGTCTGCAAGGTAAGCATCCATCTGAGAAGCGCCTTCCTTAACAGCACCTGTCTGCTTTCCTTCGTCACGAAGCATTGCTGTATCTGTATCTCCTGGGTTTACGCTGTTTACGCGGATGTTCTGTGGGCCGTGGTCGATAGCCATAGCTCTTGTTACGTTTACGATACCGCCCTTAACTGCACAGTAAGCTGCTGCCAGGTCGCCGCCCTTTAAGCCCCAGCCGGAACCTGTGTTGATGATGCTTCCGCCGCCGTTAGCTGCCATTACCGGAATAGCGTGCTTGGAGAAGAGGAACAGTCCCTTTAAACCTACATCGAGAACGAAATCCCACTCTTTCTCTGTCAGGTCAGCGATTGTCTTTCTTACTGTAACGCCTGCATTGTTGTGGAGAACGTCAATTCTTCCGTATTTTGCTACAACGCCGTCGATAGTAGCCTTTACCTGCTCCTCGTTTGTAACGTCGCATTTGAAGAATGTTACATCTCTGCCTGCCTGGCGAAGCTCCTCAGCTTTCTCCTCACCCTTCGGGCTGATATCAACCATAGCTACTTTTGCGCCGTAAGCGGAAAGAATCTCAACAACTCCTAAACCGATTCCTGAGCTTCCTCCTGTTACAACTGCAACCTTGCCTGTGAGGTTTAATGGATCTTTCTTAGTAATCATGTCGTTGTCCTCCTTAAAATATTTTCATTTTTAATGATTTGCTTTTTTATGGCTGTGCAGTTTGCTGCATTCCCCAGTCAGCCCGCACCGCTTTTATGACAGATTATAAAGCAAGGTGCGTGCCAAAAAATAGAATTCTAACAATTTCTTCCTGTTTAATCTCTTTTCCTTTCAGTAAAACGTCCATTTTTCCTAATAAAAGTCCCACTTTTATTTTTTTATTTTTTTGTCCCGCTTTTTATTTTTCGCGGTTTCTTATCTTGCTGTGACACGAAATTTGCCATTTTTTTCGTATTTTTTTGTCAAACGTCAATAATTTGCCACATTTTTCCCTGTTATATTGTCACTATCCCCTGATTATGCTATAATCTAAATGTCAAATTGATGGTTTTGCCATTCTACATAAAGAATTTTACTTAAATATCGGAGGAAAATCATGACTCAATTAGAAAATGTGCGCTCCGGCATCGAGCATTTCGTCTCAGCCGCAGCAGAGGCTTTCCGGGTGGAAGCTGCCATTTTTAACCAGGAATGCAGCCTGTTTTACTGTACTCCTACCTATTTAAAGAAAAAAGGCAATGCCGTTCACTATGCCTTTATTCAGGATGTAATTGTCAACGGCAGCGTCCTTGTCACCGAACCTGGTAAAATGCCGGCCTGCATTGGATGCCGTTTTAACGAACACTGCCCTTCTACTATGGAAATTCTCTGCTGCATCCACAGCGGAACGGAAGTAGCCGGCGTCATCTCCTTTACCGCCTTTACTAAGGAAGGGCAGAAGAGGATTTCTGAAAATACAGACATTTATTTAAATGCCATCACCAAGCTTTCCAGCCTTATCGGAGAATATCTGCAGCAGTTCACGGATGACAATACCATGGCGGATACAGAAAAGCTGATTGAAGGGCTTATGTCTGTCTGCGATCAGCCCCTTCTTTTAACAGATCCCAACGGCGTCGTGCTGCGCTACAACAATCTGGCGGACAAGGTTTTAAAATTCTGTAATGTGTCCTCCACCAGCCTGCGGCAGATTTTCAGCGAAGAGATGGCCCGGCGCATCACTTCAGGCAACGATCTGTTTGAAAAGAAGGCTTCCATTGGCGAAAATACGGCCAAGGTAACTACCCGTTCCATTTACTCTCAGAATCATCTCCATTCTATTCTGGTGAGATTATCAAACGAATTTTACGACAGCCTCCCTGAATCCGGAGCTTTTGAGCGCCTCATCGGATCCAGTCAGGCCTTCGTCCATATTCAGAATCTGATCAAGCGGGTGGCGGACAGCCCTACCCCGATTCTGATTACAGGTGAAACAGGAACCGGAAAGGAGCTGGTGGCCCGTTCCTTCCACGAGCAGAGCCGGAGAAATAAATATCCCTTTGTGGCTATCAACTGTTCCAGTATTCCGGAAAATCTCTTCGAAAGTGAACTGTTCGGTTACGAGGAAGGATCCTTTACCGGAGCGAAAAAAGGCGGAAAAATGGGCCGAATCGAGATGGCCCAGGGAGGAACCCTCTTTTTAGACGAGCTGGGAGAAATGCCCCTCTCCGTTCAGCCAAAGCTGCTGCGCGTGCTTCAGGAATACGAGCTGGAGCGGGTGGGTTCCACTAAAAAGATCCATCTGGATATCCGCATTGTGGCGGCCACCAACCGGGATCTGAGGGAAATGATTAAAGAAGGAAAATTCCGTGAGGACCTTTTTTACAGAATCAGCGTAATTAATGTAAAGCTGCCTCCTCTGAGAGAGAGAAAAGAGGATATCATTCCTATCAGTTTGAGCTATCTGGAGCGCCTGAAGACGAAAATGACTACGCCTCTGTGCAAAATCTCCTCTGAGGCGGAACAGGCGTTTCTAAGCTATTCCTGGCCTGGAAATATCCGAGAGCTTCAAAATGTAGTGGAATACGCCGCCAACCTATGCGACAGCGATACTCTGACCTTCTCTGATCTGCCGGAGCATATGCGGGGTCTGGAAGAGCGCCCGGCTGTAGATAAACCAAAGGAAGCCCCCCTTCCCGATTCTCAGGAAAAACAAATTCTGGAGCTCCTCTCTGCCTACGGCCATACGCTGGAAGGGAAAAAGAAGATTGCCGCAGAACTCGGAATCAGCCTGCGCACCCTTTACAGAAAGCTGAATAAAATGAATTTATAATTTTTGCCATCTTTGCCACTGGATTGACAGTTGGAATGTCACCTTTTTCTGTCAATCCAGAGGTATTTGCAGTTTTGTACAGTTTTTAATTTTAGTAAAATTTTTCTTTTCTGTTTTTTTTCAAAAAAATTCAAAAAACAACAAATCCCTTTCTTATGCCGTTTTCCCGGCATTTTTTATTAATTTTTTAGGCTCTTCACAAATTATTTACACATTTTCCACAAGTTTTGGCATTACACTTGCTCTATAATTAGTCAACAATTCCATAAAAGGAGGAATATTGTATGGAAACTGGTTATGGTTTTCTGGCCCTCGTGCCGCCTGTAGTTGCGATTTCTCTCTGCTTCGCGACAAAACAGGTATTAATCTCAATGTTCGCAGGACTTTTTGCAGGTTCCCTTATTATGTCTAACTGGAACCCATTCGGCGCCTGCGCATTTGCCCTTGACAAGATTGCAGTAAACATGTCTGGAAACATCGTACTGTTACTGTTCACACTTTTCATGGGTGTTGGTATCTCTTTCATCTGGAAATTAGGCGGAAGCTTCGCTCTGGCTGCAGCAGCTAAGAAGCGCTTCAAAAAACGCCGTTCCGTATGTTTAGGAACATGGGGTCTTGGAATTGCTTGTTCCGTAAACGACTGTCTGGCAGCAGCTATCGATGGAAACGTATTCCGTGATATCTGTAAGGACTACAGAATTTCTTCCGAGAAGTTCTCCTACGTTCTTGACGCTACAGCAGCTCCGGCAGCAGCATTCTTCATCTCCGACTGGATTGCTTACCAGATCGGTATGATCGGCCAGGGACTTGACGCAGCAGGCATCACAGGTTACACACCTGTAGCAGCTTACTTAAAAACTCTTCCATTCAACATGTACTCCATTTTCACACTTATCTTCGTGGGAATGCTGATGTACACAGGACGTGACTACGGCCCAATGTTAAAGGCTGAGGCACGCTGCCTGCAGACTGGCGAATTCAACCGTTCCGGCGCTAAACCAATGCTTGATGTAGGAAGCGAACTTGGAGAGGCTAAGCAGACAAAGCCGATGATCCGCTCCTTCGTACTTCCGATCGTTATTACTTTTGCTGTTATCATCTTCGGTATCATCTACACAGGATGGACCAGCCCGGATCGTACAGGTTCTGGTATCATGGACATCTTCAATGTATGTGACGTACAGCTTGCTCTTTACTGGGGCTCCTTCGCAATGGCAGTTACAGGTATCGTAATCGCTCTTGCATCCAAGATTATGACTTTCGACGAGACTATGACTACTATCGTAGACGGCTTCAAGCTGATGGCTCTGACAGGCGCTATCCTGGTTCTTGCATGGTCCTTAGCAGATGTTACAAAGAGCATGGGTCTTGGTGATTTCGTAGCTCACTATGTTGGAGGCGCTATCCCAACAGGACTGCTTCCTGTACTGGTACTTCTGTGCTCCATGTTAATCGCTTTCGCAACTGGTACTTCCTGGGGAACCATGGCTATCATGACTCCACTGGCTATCCAGTTAGGCTACGCTGTTACTGGTGATGCACACTTCTCCATCGGTATGTGTGGTGCAGTATTATCCGGTGCTATCTTCGGTGACCACTGCTCACCTGTATCTGATACAACTGTTATGGCTTCCCTGTTCTCAGGTGCAGACCATATCGACCACGTAGGAACACAGATTCCTTACACATGTACAGTCGGCGCAGTTATCGCAGTGCTTTACATTGTATACGGTTTCTTCCGTATTTCCCCGGTTATCATGATTCCGGCAGGTATCGTAATTCTGTACTTCTTACAGATTATCTTACATAACATCTTCATGAAGAAGTATGGCATCGATCCGAACTACACAAAGACAATGACAGAAGATCACGTCATGACAAAATAAAGTAGAGAGATAAAAATTAAATAACGATAAAAAGATACCCTGAGCCAAAAGGTTCAGGGTATCTTTTTATTAGTCTTCTGCCAGTTCCTTAACTGCCCGGACTGCTGTTTCCACTTCCTCCTCTGTATTGAACCAGGAAAAGGAAAATCTGACGATTCCCTGCTCCACAGTTCCCAGAGACTGGTGCATCAGAGGCGCACAGTGTGCTCCAGGTCTTGTGGCAATGCCGTAAACCGTCTCCAGCTCGTCGCTGACTCTGGAGGAGTCATAGTCTCCAATATTGAGAGATACCACTGCCGTCCTTCTGAACCGACTTAAACTGCTCTCAAAGTCTCCGTAGACAATAATTCCCGGAATCTGCTTCACACCCTCGTAGAACTGCATCATAAGAGCGTTCTCACGGCTGTGAATATTCTCTACTCCTGTCTCCTCAATAAAGTCAAGGGCAGCGCTCAGACCTGCAATTCCGTGTCCGTTTAAGGTTCCTGCCTCCAGATGTACCGGCATTTCTGCCGGATGCTCCTTTAAGAAGCTGTGTACGCCGCTTCCGCCCCGCTTAAAGGGAGCGATATCCACACCTTCTCTCACGCACAGGCCTCCCGTTCCCTGAGGCCCAAAGAGCCCCTTGTGGCCGGTAAAGCACAGCACATCGGCCTGGAATACCTCCATATCCACAGGATAGGCTCCTGCTGTCTGGGAAATATCGGCGATAAAGAGAAGTCCGTGTTTCTTACAGAATTCTCCAATCTGTTTTAAATCTACTACGTTTCCTGTTACATTAGAGGCATGGGTACATACAACTGCCTTTGTATTCTTCTTCAGATGTTTTTCAAATTCCTCGTATTTCAGTCTTCCCTTATTATCACAGGTAACAAAAGAAAGATCGGTTCCCTGCTCTGCCAGATGGAATAAGGGGCGCAGCACGGAATTGTGCTCCAGCACGGTGGTAATCACATGATCCCCCGGTCCAATCAGGCCGTTAATGGCGATATTCAGGCTTTCTGTAGCATTGCAGGTAAAGATTGTCTGCTTTGGATCCCCGGCGTGAAACAGCCGTGACAGTTTCTCTCTGGTTCCGAAAATAATGCGGGAAGCGTCCATGGAAGCCTCACTGGCTCCCCGCCCTGAATTGCCAAAATTTGTCAAAGCCATTGCCACGGCATTTGCCACCTGCTTGGGCTTTGTCATAGTTGTGGCTGCATTGTCAAAATAAATCATACTTTCTGCATTCCTTTCCATTACGGTTAGTAAAGAATTTCAGCAAAGTCCTCCCACACCAGACCTTTTTCCTCCAGAAACTGTTTAAAGTCGTCTGCGTGTTCCGGGCTGGTACACCAGGCCAGTCCGCAGCCTGCTGACAGCTCTCTTGGCACAGGGATCATACGTCCCGGACGTCCTGTCTCCTTGCATGCCTTTTCAAGGGCAATGGCATCTGCTGTTGTGTGAAAGGTAATAATTAAAGTCGGTTCTTTTTTTCTCATTGTTTTCTTTCCATAAAAGCGGCCAGCCGGCAGTTTTCCATGCCAGCTGGCGTTTTTCTTCTGTTACTCAATTGTCAGTTCAAATTCTGTTCCGTTTTCTGCTACGGAAACGCTCTTTCCATGGCTTTTTGCATATTTTTCCACATTCTGTCTGGTATGTACTTCGCTGACCAGCACTT
>CAUCIO010000067.1 GCA_958442925.1 uncultured Clostridium sp.
GCCATATCAAACTGCAGACTGGAACCATCTGTTTCCGGCATCCATCCCTGTGCCACAGAGATCCGTTCAGCCTGAAAAATCCCATATGCAGCCTCTTTCAGGGGCAGAAAGACTGCTGACAGCCTGTTTTTATCATCCAAAAGCACCAGGCCCAGCCGTTCTCCGGAAAGCGGCCCTGCAAACAGAACCTGCTCTTCCTTCCAGACTGTACTGCCAAAGCGTCCCGTCTCCCGTTCTGTAACCCGCAGCTCGCCTGATTCTTCTAAATCCTCCTGCCAGATATAAGTTCCGCTGGCGCTGTAGCCAAAAGTGGCAAAAGGGCTGCACGTCCCATAGAGTTTTTTTGTATCGTCTGCCTGGTTCCACTCTTCCAGGTACCAGACTCCTCCCAGGGTCTCCCGGCTAACCAGCAGCACAGGCTCTGACGGGTGGCAGACCGCGCGTCCTATCATGGGATCTTCCGGAAGCAGCAGCCGTTCCCCAAATCCCAGATCCGTATCTGTCAGATCAGCATAAATGCCTCTTCTCCTGCTCTCTATTTCAGAAACACCTGGAACCTGCCTAGAAAAAACTGCTCTCTCAATCCCTGAACTGCTTAAATCCATATCCGACAGATCAAGCCCCGACAGATCCGGCCTTCCCCCTGTGCCTGTTCCCTGGCAGCAGGCCTGGTACATGCCAAACAAATTCGCCTCCCCGGCATTCCAGGAGTTAAATTCCTCCCCGCAGCTTCTGCGGAGTATCTGCAGCTGTGCGTAAAACCGGCTGGATCGCTTTAAAAGCCGCAGCATCCGTTCCATTGCCGGATTTTCATTGAATCCCCGCTCCCACCTGGTTCCGTCAAATACAGGCGTTTCTCCGGGCAGCCCCAGTATCTCCCCTGCAAACCGGAGCACACTGCTGTCCCAGACCTGTCTGTCAAAGGACTGATGGAACAAATCTGCGGCAGTTTCCGGTGAAAGGAGCGTAATGGCTTTTAAGCGGTTCACCACCGCCGATGCCGCGAAATAATCTCTGTAATGCTGATGAAGAAATGAGACGGTATCTGCTGCGCTTTTCACAAGAATCCCCAGCTGCTCTGTAAGAATTTCCAGGCATTTTTCCATTCCAGCCTTCTGAATATGCTCTGCAAGCACAGAAAAATCGCTTCCTGAACCCAGAACACGGCACAGTCTGGAACCTGCTCTGTCTGCCAGAGCTGCATTCTGTACCGACTTCTCTAATACAGAAAGAGCCTCCTCCTCTCTCAGAAAAAACCGCCCCTGCTCTGCCATAAAAAGGCCCAGCTCCGGCAGCATTGTCTGAAGTACAAACCGGCGGACTGCCTGCACAGTCATTCCCTTGGCATAATACTTATCCCTGTACTTTTCCTCAGACAGATTCCGCTCTCCATAATCTCCGGCACCGCTTACAGATTCTGCCCGCTCAAAAAAATACTGTTCCAGAAGTTCTCCTGCATTTTTTATCTCTCCTCTGTTTGAAAGAGACTGATAAACAGAAAGAAAAAATGGTATGTGAAGCACCTTCCACAAGGCCTGGCAGTTCCTGCTGAAGTCTGTCTGTTCTTCCGGCTGCCCCAAGGGCTGAACAAGGGCTTTTTTCACCGTCTCGTCAGACAGATCTTCTACATAAAAGCGCTTCAGCTTTTCTGCCCTGATCCGTTTTTCATCCTGTCTTCCAGTAAGAATCAGCCTGAGATTCTGCGCCCTGGAAAGGTAATCATTCACCGTTTCCAGAAATTCTCCCTTTGCCTGGCTGTCTGAAAACACCATTTCATTCAGGCCGTCCAGCACTGCCAGATACCTTGGAATGCCGTCAGCCGGTTTCATGAAAAAACGTCTGGAAAAAGCTGCTGCCGCAGGATCCTCCGGTTCAGAAAGCCCGCCCGGAATTCCCTTAAAAAGCCCCGCCAGATACCGTTCCAAAAACTGACCGCCGCCGTCAGCCGGAAGGCGGTTCAGCTCCAGATAGACTGGAATGACTGGTACATGGTATGTCTCCAGCATATCGAGCGCTGCCAGCACAGAGGTGGTTTTTCCCCCTCCTCCCTCGCCAATTACGAAAAAAGAACCGGCGCTCTGTGACAATGCCTGCACCAGAGGCAGGGAAGGGGTTTTCCCTTTGCCTTCCCGCCGCTTTTCTCTCCCACTGGGCAAAAGTCCAGAATCAATGGCATATCTCAGCCGTCCCTCTGTCCGCACCCGGCGGTACTGTTCCCAGGCCGTTTTCTGCAGCTCCTCTTCTGACACTGCCTCCCCCTCAATGAGAGCCAGCACCTCCGACAGCTTGCGTTCCAGCAGTTCTATGCTGCCGTATCGGCGTTCCTTTTCTTCCAGCCCTCGCTCCATCACCTGGGCCAGGCGCAGAAAAACAGATTCTGAAATCTTCCCCGGAGTCTTTTCACTGGCCAGCCCAAACTCGCCTCCCAGCCGGACAGGCCTGTGGCGTTTCAGACACTGGAAGAGAACTTCTCTGTTTACTCCGTCAAAGGGCGCTTCTCCTGTAATAAAATACCAGAGACAGGCCGTCACGGAGTACACGTCAGCTACCGCCTCACATGGTCCGCTGTCAAATCGTTCCGGCGCTCCGAATCCGTCCGTCACCCAGAGAGCCATGTCTTCCATACCGTCCTCATCAGCCTGGCTGCCAATTTTTCCGGCGCAGGCAAAGTCGATCAGCCCCACCTGCGGATTCCGTTCACAAAGCTCTGCTGCCCCTGGAAACCGGACGCGGCCCACTGTTTCCGCCTCACCGGTAAACGCCCCCAGAAGCAGCACATTGCCCGGACTGATATCCCTGTGGCAGAAGCCTCCTTTTTTATGCAGACCTTTCACCACATGGCAAAGCTCCAGAACAGTCCGTATTTTTCCTGCCAGACTCAGCTGACAGCCCTCTTCTGTAAAGGCACGCAGAGACATGGAAGGGGGACAGGAGTAAAATACTCCGTAGAGATTGCCTGTCATCCTGTCCCTCACAATTTTCGTCACAGGATAAACTCCTGAAACCCCTTCCTTCAGAATCTGGTTCCCAACCTTCTGTTCCCGCAGAAATTCCCGTTCCAGAACAAGAAGTTCAGCCTGTCCGTCAAAGGATTCTGTCCCTTTAACTGCCCCATTTTCCTGCCGGAAATAACCTTCCTCTTTCGGATACAGCTCTTTCAGATAGACAGGAACTGGCTCCTGTTCCCAATCCTGTCTGCCGTCCGGCCCGCCATGAAGATCTGCCCTTCCTGGCGAAAGTTCCTCCCCATAATAGGTAAGCGCTGTTCCACCGCCGCTGGCCGGACGAAGAATCCGGAAGGTCTGCCCATCCTCTGCCTGAATCACCGTCCCTTTCTGCAAATACCTTCTATCTTCCACTAAATCCCTTCCCTCTCTGCAAAAATTTTTCTTCTTCTCCTTTAAATTCCTGACTGTATATCCTGTCCAGGCGTTCCTGCAGTGCTCTGCCCATATGGCTGGATAATTCACCGTTTTTTTCAAGCCACCACAGAGCCTCTTCCAAAAGCCTTCTGTCTGCATGAATCCGTTCCCACATCAACTTCTGATTCTGCCGTCCAAAATCCTTCTCTGAAAGTCCCCAGCTGTAATCTGCATCCTCCCAGTCTCTGACTGTCCCAGGAATCTCTCCTGTCTCTTCCATCTCCTGTCTATGAACCTCTCTGGCAGAGGGCCTGTACTGTTCGCAGCCAAAGACTTTCCGGTATGCCCGAAGATTCATATTCCGGATGCCAGAAGCAAGAATCCAGCTCTGCACACACCTGGAAACCTGGTATTTCGCTTCCTCATATTCCCTGCCAAAAGCACCTGCTTCTTGGCAAGCCGCCAGCACGCAGAGAAGAAATTCCAGCGCCGCCTCTGCCTCCAGAGCTGCCGGACTCTGTGAAAGAAACTTCGCTTTTTTTAATATTTCTGATAGATTTTGAAAAATCTGAAACATTTCAACTTTCTGTTCTTCTCTGTTTTCCTTGTTTCTTTCTGATAAATTCCTGCTCAGATGTTTTAAATGAAGCTCTGCCACTTCTCCTTTTTTTCCATCTTCCGGAAACTCCACAGAAAAAGTCTCCCCCAGTTCCATGGTTTCCTGCCACAGCCGGAAAACTTCTTTTGTTCTTCCAATGGCAGAAGATGCAGAAAATCCAGCTTTCCACACACAGCCCCACATCTCCCGCCGCTCTGTCATCGTTCCGCCTTCAAAATCTCCTGTATAGGGACCGTAAAACAGCTCCCTGCCCAGTTCTGAAGCTTTCCTGCCCTCAGACTCAAAAGAGAGGCACAGCAAATCAAACCGTTTTAAATCATAAGCTGCCGGAAAATGCAGAAATTTTTCCACCGAGTCTAAAATTTCAGCACATAATAAAGACGGATCAGAGGAGAGCCGGACACCGGCTGTCTGGATCCCTGCTTCATCCAAATCAAGATCCTCAAAACCAGGCCGAAGCTCCGGCGGCAGCTCCAGCAAAAGCTCCCCACACTCTTCCCAGTACTCCTCCCCGCTGAAACCTTCCTCCCAGGAACACTCCAAATCCCATAAATCCAGATAAATCCGCTTTATTTTCTGTCTGTAGGATATTATCAGATAAGCCATAGCCTCCTGCCGGTTAAACAGATCAAGCCCCGGGCTTCCTGAAAGCTCCATTCCCTCTAAAAGCTTTTCTGCTGTATCAATTCCTGCAGCCAGAAGCACCTTCAGAATGGTCTCCCTTTTATAAGCCTGGTAAGGTCCTTTCTTTCCCAAAATCCAGTGCTGATAATTATTTTTCAACAGATGAAACAAAACAGAGCTGTCCTGCCTTTTCCCTCCAAATACGGATGCTCCGTTTTTCAGAACCGGGAGCATCAGATCCGTCATCAGGCGGCTGTTGGAGGTTTCCGCCTCAATCAGCCGGTTCACTGCCTCTCCACCGTATGAAAACGACAGCCTTCCATCTGTCTTTCCCGGATCCATATCCCCATTTGTGAGGCAGAGGCTTCTGTATCTTCTCGGATTCACGGTCCGTTCAGACGGCCTCCTTCTCTCTGTTAAGAATCCCTGATTCTGCCCTCCTTTTCCCGCCTGGGCATACAGCCGCATAATAGCCGAATACCTGCGCCAGTGAGCCTCACTGCAAAAGTCTGGAATTTCTCTGCAAAAGGAGTCAAATGCAGCATCCAGATCTGCTGCAGAGGCCAGCGTCAGCCGGTTTATCCGGTCTGCTGCTGCCCGCGTTCCCCGGTTCGCTCTTGTCAGCTCATTGCGCCTGCGAAGTTCCTGGATCCCCTGCTCTCTTTTCTCTCCGCTCCTGTATCCCATATGGCGGCCAGCGCTTGACAGCACTGCCAGAAGCCGCTTCATATCCTCCAGAGTTTCCCCATTAAATACATCGATCTTCTCCAGGCACTCCACGGAAACGGGAGAAAGAAAGGTACGTTTTCCGCCATCTGAAAAAAGCCTTTCCCAGAGCCTTTTGTAGTGGCTCTGAAACTCTTCCAGAGGCTTCCTGTTCTCCCAGACAGGCTCTTTAGCCTCCAGTTCTACCTGCCTCACCTCTAAATCCAGCCATCTAAGAAGCTTTCTTCCATACTGCTCAAAGCGGCTGCAGACTTCTGCATAAGATATCTGTCCCTCCGGATGGGTCGCGTTCCACTCCATAAAAAATAAAAATACAGCTTCTTTTAAATCCAGCTGGTAGAGGCGCCTGTATTCATCCCTGTCTTTTCTCCGGCTGAACTCTTCCAGCATCTCTGTACTCTCCTCCACTGTAAAGCCCAGAACCATCATCACATAGAGCACCACATCCCGGCGTTCTGCCGAATACGCTTTTTCAGGAAGATATGGGAAAGAATCTTCTGAGCACCAGAGCAGAAGCGTCTGTTCCCACATTTCTCTGGTGAGAAATGTCTCCTCTGACTTATTCCGCTCCGTACTCAGCCCCCAGCGCATCAGCGCCTTCTGGCTTTTTAGGTCTGACAGCCTTCCGGCAGCCCAGAAAACGGCGTCCTCCACCGTTTCCCGGCTCCCTTCCTCTGCTTCCTGACGCCTGTAAACCTTCAAAAGAGTTCCCCGAAACACCTTTTCCCGGCGTTTCTGTCTTCCCAGTTCCCTATAGCAATCCATCGAAAAATCATAAAAATCTTTCATGGGGGTCAGCATTGCATCGTATGCTTCTCTCTGCCGGACATTCCGGCTCTTACTTTTTCTTTCTGCCATTTTACGTCACGGCTCCTTTTCACGCTGCTTATAATATCATGAACTATTATACAGACTATCCAACGCAAAATATTAAAAAAGAGGGGGGATAGGCTGTAGCTATTTTCAAAAAGAATATTCTGTGCTACACTGGTACACATGACTTTATTATTAGGAAGGTGACTTATCATGTATTCCCATTCACAGGAATGCGCTGAAGAATTATTGGAAAAACGAATCTTACTGCTTTCCCTGATTTCCGGCATTGGTTTTGTTATTGTCGAATTAATTTATGCCATATACAGCCATTCCCAGTCCACTCTGATGGACGCGCTGTATGACGCTTCTGAGCTGGTGTTTATTATCCTGCTATTATTTTTGACGCCTCTGTTCCACCGCCCTATTTCTGAGAAGCATCCTTATGGATTTTTTCAGCTGGAATCCTTTTTCATTTTAATCAAAAATATTATGCTGATTTCAGTAACTGCCAGCGTTCTGACAAGCGTCCTTGAAAAACTGTTTTCAGGTGGCAGCGCCGTCAATAAAGGGCAGGTCTCCCTGTTTCAGCTGGCCCTCGGACTGGTCAGTTTTCTGATTTTGCTCCTTATGAAATGGATGAGCCGGAATATCTCCTCTCCTACTGTAAAGGCAGAGATACTTGGATGGAAAATGGATGTAGCATACAGCCTTGGAATGTCTTTTGCATTTTTTATTGCAGTGCAGCTGCAGCATACTCCTCTGGCCTTTCTTTCCCCGTATTTTGATCAGATTACTGCCATCCTGATTATGCTTTTTATGATCCCGGAAACCATTAAAATGTTAATTGAAACCTTCAGGGAGCTGTTTCTGTTTTCTCCTGATCAGCAGACAGTCGCAAGGATCAAGGATATCTCTGGAAAAGTTCTGAAGAGCTATTCGTTTACTCCTGTGTTCTATGATATTGCCCGAACCGGGCGGAAAATGTGGATCGCTGTCTATTTTCACGTTTCCACAGAAACCATATCTGTACAAAGCATCCGGGAAGCAGACAGCTGCTTAAATGAACAGATTGCCCAGGAATTTCCTAATACCTCCTGCGAAATCATCCTGGACAATCACTAGCGCCAGGATACACTGGCGCTGTATTTCCTGCAAATGGAAACTTATCAGAAAGCATGATTCATGATTCTGTTTTTCAGATGCATGTTAAAGGCATCGTACTCTGCCTGTGTAACAGGCTCCGGACTGCTCATGATGACAAGCTCATGTCCCTTATTTCCATTATGGTAAGGTGGATGAATGTGGAGATATGGATTTTCAGTAAATCCACATCTTTCGTAGAAACACTTTCTCCTGATGGATACTGTATCGATTGGAGGATCGATTTCCAGTATAAGTGTTTTCTTCTGTTCCTTCAAAAGAGAGAGTACCTTCTGCCCATACTGCCTGTTTCGCATCTCCGGCAAAATGCAGAAATGTTCGATGTAAATATAATCCAGATTTTCCCAGTATAAAACAAGTCCTACAAAAATGTCTTCATCATAAACTAATTCAAAGTGATAGCTATTGTCATTCAAAATTGCAGTCTGGGAAAACTTCTCCCGCTGCTCATGAAACGGAAAGCTGATTTGATACAGCTCTAAAGCTTTCTGATACATAGGATGGTGTGGATTTATAATTCGTTCGAGCTTCATAGGTTTTCTCCTTCTAGTACTCCGATTCATTCAGTTTCCACTGTATCGGATCGTTGACTGCGTTTTTTGTTTTATCATACCACAAAACACAGAAGGAGCCTATCAAAACGATAAAAAAGTGCATGAAAAGGAAACAAAAAAGGATATCCCCCTGTCTCTGCAGAAAAATATCCTTCCTGTTCTTAAATTTTTTATTTATTTTCCAGCTTTTTCAACAGAAATAACAGTTCCTGTAAATGCGTCAACTGCGCTCAGCTCTCCCGTATAAGTTACTGTCACCTTGTCACCTTCCTTTACATCAGAAAGCCCCTTCGGCTCCTCATCAAAGGATAAAGGATAGGCATCCTCTCCATCTACGAGGGTAAACATGAAATCCTTAATATCTTCAATCGTGCCTGTGATGGTTGATGTCTCTGCAGCTTCCTCATTCTTCACTGTTTCTTCATTCTTTACTGCCTCTGTTTCGGCTTTAGAAGGCGCCGGTGTACTGGCAGGCTCCTTTGCTCCACATCCTGTAACAAGAACCAATGCAGTCATAACTACTGCGGCAATATTTCTTTTCTTCATAATGAAACCTCCATATACTGAAATCTATCTTAGCAGCTGCTTTTACGGCTGCTGTACTTTTTAGATGGAAAAAACACAGAAAAAGTTGGAATTAAAATAAAAATAATTTATAATTTTTTTTGACTCTGCTCTTAGAGGAGAATTTAGACTGTTTCTGTACACAGAGAAGAGGATATCAGATGCTGAAAATCGGTGAATTTTCCAAACTTTCCCATCTTACAGTAAAGGCTCTGCGCTTTTATGAAAAAAAAGGCCTGCTGCTGAACCCAGACATTAAATGTGCTGAACCAGCTTATGAATTCTGCGAATATCTGGATGAAGAATACAAAGAAGAGCACCTCCGGATCAGACATAACGAAGCCATTATCAGCCGTAGAATTGAAAATGATATTATAAAATTCCGTGAAGTTCCGGAAACCGAAGTTCTCAGCATTTACCACAAAGGCCCCTATAACAGAATCGGTGAAGCTTATGCCTATATCGTAAAATATGCAGAGGAAAATGGATATAAGGCAACTGGCCCTGCCAGAGAATGCTATATTGACGGCATCTGGAACAAAGAGTCCGAGGAAGACTGGCTGACGGAAATTCAGCTTCCGGCCAGAAGGTAGCTTCTCGCAGAAGACACACATGGGAAAAGCCCGCAGGCGGTCAGAAATTTCTGCCCGCCTGCACTGCCTCTTCCTTTATTATATCCTGATACAGTTCTCTTCCATATTCCCCTGCCAGAGCTTCGCAGGTCCGCACCCTCTCCTCGATCACCGGAACCTGAATGTGGGCCTTGGCGTCTGCCGTCTGGAGAAGCATCAGCTTTTGAAATTCCTCAAAGGATGCCATTTTCAAATGACGTCTTAGATGCTTTTTCCTCAGACTCACATGATCATCATGAAAGGCCGTGTAGTAAAACAGCCTCTTCTTTTCTGCTTCTGGCAGAAACTCTCCCTTCTGCTCCAAGTTCGGTACAATCTTTTTTTTCACAAGCTGCAGGCTTTTCTCCGGATGCCCATAGTAGTGCATATTGATCTTCCCGTTCCGTTCCCCCTTCGTCTGACACTCCGGTTTTCCAATGTCGTGAAGTAAAGCGGCCAGATACAGCATGTCGTCTTCCATTCCCCGCGGCAGGCCGAGAACCGTGTGCAGGCTGTGCTGCCAGAGGTCATACTGATGGGTCCAGTTCTGCTGAGCATAATCTGTCATGATTTCTGCTTCTGGAAGTAGATCCAGGATGTCTGCCCGTCTTCTGTCAATCTCTTCTGGATCTTTCGCATATTTTAATAAATAACACAGTTCTCTGATATTCATCTGACGTCCCCCCTGTTCCATGCGTCCTGATAATAGCATTTCTGCTGCATCTACTCTGTCAGTGCTATTTCTTTTTTCAGAGCCGCCAAAAACTTTTTCGCAGCTTTTGAAAATGGCTGATGTTTTTTCCAGACAATATCTAAATGTGCTTCTAACGGCGGTGTAAGTGGTTTAAAACACAGATTACTGCTTTCAGATGTATTTACCAGCTTATCTAAGCAGAGGGCATAACCAAATCCCTCATCCACCATAAGAGACGCATTATAAATCAGATTATAGGTGGCCACAATATTTAATTTTTCATAGTCCTGTCCGATCCACCCGGATAATTCATTGCCAACCAGTGCCTGCCGTGATGTGATAAGCGGAATTGCAGTTAAATCTTCAGGTGTAATTTTTTCTTTCTGTGCTAAAGGACTGTCTTTTCGCATCAGAAGACCCCACCTATCTGCTGCAGGTAATTTTATATAATTATACTTTTCTATGTTGGCAGGTTCAATCAAAACTCCGAAATCAAGCAATCCCTTATCCAGTTTTTCCGTCACATCTTCCGCATTGCCGCTGAACAGGTGATAGCGGATATGAGGATAACCTTTTTGAAGATTTTGAGCAATTTGGATAATCAGGCGCATAGCGTCTGTTTCTCCGCTTCCAATATAAATATCGCCACTGATGACTTCATTCGACATAATAAATTCAGCTTCTGTTTTATCTACCAGCTGAATGATTTCTTCTGCCCGTTTGCGAAGCAGCATTCCCTCATCCGTTAAAGTAATCTTATGATTCCGTTTTCCGCGGTTAATAAGCCTGGTTTCCAGTTGTTCTTCCAATTCCATCATCTGTCTTGAAAGCGTAGGCTGTGTAATATGCAAATATTCTGCTGCTTTAGAAATGCTTTCCTCTCTTGCTACAGCAAGAAAATAGCGCAGGACACGAATTTCCATAAACCAATATCACCTTTTCATTTATTAATAATAATTATAGCTCCGCTATATATGCCTGTAAAGCATACATTTATATTCTATATAGGTATTTGATGTTTTATATCCGTGCGATATATACTTTGAATAAAAAAGAGGAGGGACGTCTATGGAGTTAATTGATTTTTTGAAACATCTGAATGCTGGAAAAACAGTGATCGGAAATTCAGAGATACACCAGTTCATGCACGAAGTCAGTCATGAAGCAATGAAAATAACTGCCAAATTAAACGGAAGCTATCATGAACCGGAAGGGGGCTGTCGCTTTAACGATTAATAAATCGTGAAGCGGCAGCTTCCTTTTTGCTGTTTT
>CAUCIO010000068.1 GCA_958442925.1 uncultured Clostridium sp.
TTAGCCGTCGGGTTAATCTCCCTGTCAGCAATAATGACTCTCCGGCTGTCTGTATCTAGCTTCAAATCGCCGACAGACATGACACGGCTTCCCGGCTTCTCCTCCTGCTTCATGCGGCGGGTATTTCTTCTTATAATCGCCTTGATTCTGGCCTTCAGTTCCAAAATATTGAATGGCTTAGTCACATAATCGTCTGCGCCGTACTCCAGGCCCAGAATCTTGTCCATATCTCCGCCCTTGGCAGTCAGCATGATAATCGGCATTTCCGAAAATTCCCGGATAGCCTGGCAGACCTCAAAGCCGTCCCTTTTAGGCAGCATGACGTCCAGCAGCACTATATCATATTCCTTCTCCCTGGCCTTCTGAACTGCCTCTTCTCCGTCATAAGCACAGTCTACCTCCATTCCATCCTGCTCCAGGCTGAAACGGATTCCCTTCACAATCAATTTTTCGTCATCTACTACTAAGACCTTTGCCATTCTTACACCTCTTCATCACATTTTCATACTGTGATACTATCTTTTATCTTTTGAAAGGCAGCTTCCTTAATTCCGGAAACCTTCATAATATCCTCTATTTTCTGAAAACCGCCGTATTCCTCCCGGTACTGGATAATATCCTCTGCCCGCGATTCTCCAATTCCTGACAGTGTCATCAGCTGTTCCTTTGACGCCGTATTAATATTCACCAGAGTCTGAGCCGACTGTCCCTGTCCCAGGCCAGATAGCTGGTTCTGCCCGGTGCCAGCTGGCTGTTCCTCCAGAATACGCCTGGCCATCTCCTGATCCGGCACCTGAATTTTCATACCGTCTGCGACCTCCTGAGCCATATTCAGGCAGTCCAAAGCCCCCTGCTCCGTGCATCCTCCTGCCAGAGCTATCGCCTCGTACACACGGCTTCCCTTTAAAAGCTGATACACTCCTGGTGAAACTACCTGGCCGCAGACATGGACATAGACCATTTCCTCCGGCTCCTGCGTCTCCTCTGCAGCTGATTCTTTCAAAGTCTCTGATTCCATGGATTCTTCCATTTCCCGGCTGGTTTCTCCTATCACAATTCTGGTTCCAGACTGGCTGCCAGGCTCTTCTTTGTCCATGCGGCTGCAGCTGTAGCAGATTCCAGCCACAGCCATACATAAAGCAGCGAGCAGCGCCTTTACCCGTCCTGCTGCCTGTTCCTTCTTCATATGTATCGGTACCTCCTGTCCTTCCGGCAGAAGATACTGTTATGCCTGTATTCCTATTCTACCTAAAACCCCTGTTAAACACAAGCACTAAATCGTCAGCTTTCCCACTGGAAAATAATAATCCCGGCTACAGCCACTGCCGCTCCTATGGCTTTTCTCCACTGAAAACCTGCTTTGGCCACGCCGAACAGACCCAGCACCTCAATTCCGTAGGCCACCAGAATCTGGCTCACCACAATCAGAAGAGCTGCCTTAGCCGGTCCCAGGGCTCCCATACTTTTGATCACAGTAAAGGTAATAAATGCCCCTATTACACCTCCGGCCAGCATGTATTTCGGCTCCACCTGAAGCAGCCCACCGATCTGTTCCCTGCCTGAAAACAGCCAGAACACCACGCAGGTTAAAAAGGCAGACGCCTGCACCCATCCCGATGCAACCCATGTGCCAGTCTGCGTCGTCACCTCTGTGTTAAAAACGCCCTGAATGCTCATCAGAGCCCCTGATATCAGGGCTGTAATGGTTCCCCACATAATAAAAAACCTCCATGGTTTAAGATATCCTTAGTATCCCTCCCCATGGAGATTCTATGCACATTTGTTCTATTTAATTGCAAAATCTATGGAAACAGAAGCTTCGATCTCAATCTCTCCGCCCATGGCAGCCATTGCATTCATGTCTGCCTCCATGTCTACACTGGCAGTTTCCAGAGCCATGACCTTGGTTTCAACTGGTCTGGCCGACTGGTCTGAGCTGAGCTCGCTGATGGAAATAGTCTGCCCGACAGCGCATCCACCTGCCTCAGCCATAGCTTCCGCCTTCTTTTTTCCATTGGCAATAGCCAGCTGAAGCGCCTCTTCATATTTCTCATCAAAGGAACTGCAAAGGTAAGATACAGCATCAATCCGATTAACGCCTGCATCCACCACAGAGGATAGCACATCTCCCACCTGCTCAATGGGGATGTCCTTTACAGTAAGCCGCGTCTCCATCTCGTATCCTGTAATGGCCTTTCCTGCATCCCAGTCATAGATAGGATTCAGCCCGAAGCTGTATGTCTGAATGGATGTCTCCGCTATTCCCTGTCCCTTCAGCGCTTCTACTGTTTTCTCAAGATCCACACTGTTCTGGGTCTGGCAGGTTTTCGCATCCGTTGCCTGAGAATAAACCATAAGTTCCAGCTCTGCAATATCTGGCTCCGCCGTCACCGTTTCCGACGCAGTTACATTAATTACCTTTTGCTGGGAATCGCCTGCGGCGGCAGTTCCTGTTCCTGCCTGAGCTGCACAGCCAGTTGTCATTAACACCCCTGCCAGTATGGCGGGTAAAACGAGTCCTCTTCTCTTCATACTGATCCCTCCTCCTGGTTTTTGTCTTTTCTGTTTCTTTTCTCTTTCATTATACAGGAAAATGAAACATATTATTTTTCTTTTTTCTTAACGTCTTATGTCAATTTTATGAAACCTTCTAAGCTTTCTTCTCCTGCAGACGGGCTGCGTGAACCAGGCGTCTGGCCAGCACAGAGGTCGTCACAGAACCCACGCCGCCCGGCACCGGAGTCGCCATGGACGCCGTTTCTTCAATATCCTTAAAGTTCACATCGCCGCAGAGCTTTCCATTTTTGTCCACATTGATTCCCACGTCAATGACAACTGCTCCCGGCTTAACAAAACTTTTGTCCACCATGTTGGCACATCCGGCAGCTACTACCAGGATATCAGCGCTTCTGCACAGCCTGGGCAAATCTACTGTCCTTGTATGGCAGACCGTTACCGTAGCATTTTCCTGAAGAAACAGCATGGCCAAAGGTCTTCCCACCACCATACTTCTGCCTACAATCACGGCCCGCTTTCCGGCTGGAGAAATTCCGTTAAAGCGCAGAATATCCATCACCGCCTCCGCTGTACAGGGGGCAAAACCTGTATTGTCTCCGCTGAAAACCTTGGCAATATTTACCGGGGAAATCCCATCCAGATCCTTTAACGGATTAATCATTCTGTCAATATCCTCCTGAACAAGATGTTCCGGCAAAGGACGGAACAGCAAAATCCCGTCAACTGTCGGATCGCTGTTGATACTGCAGAATGCCTCCTTAAACTCCTGATCTGAAATGTCCTCCGGAAATGTATACTTCACCGCCTCCAGTCCAAACGAAGCCATTTTCTTAACAGCTCCTTTTTCGTAAGAAATATCGTCAGGGCTCTCCCCTACACGGACAATCGCCAGTCTGGGAATGCGTCCCAGACTGTTTAACTCCTCCTGAACCTGTGCCTTCAGCTTTTCTGAAACCTCTGCTCCTCTTAATGTAATCATCGTCTCTCCTTGTCTGATTTGTAAATAAAAGCCGCCTTCTACAGGATGCCTCCTGCCAACAGCTCCAGAATGTAAACCGACGCAATCGCAGCCACAGCTACTACCACTAAACTCTTTCCCTTATATCCCAGAAGGACAGCTACAGCTGTTCCTCCTGCTGCTGAAAACAGATGCCCTGTACTGAAAAAAACGTCTGGGAATGTCAGCGCTCCCAAAACGGCATAGGGCGTATAATCCAGAAAAGAACGAATAAACCGCGAGCGTATCTGTTTTCTGAAAATCGTTACCGGCAAAACCCTGGGAATATAAGTCACCAGGGCCATCAGCGTCACGCAAATCAATACCCGTTTAAGCTCCATTATCGTCCCCTCCTGTTTCCCGGTTCATATCACTTATCTCTCTGTCCATTGCCTCCCCGTTATACTCCGTTCCTTTTCCTTCCTCTGTCTCCCCTCCATCGTCAGCTCCGGGAAAAAGCCATGCGCCCAGTCCTGCGGCAGTCACTGTGGAAATAATTACGCGAAATCCGTCTGACAGGAAAGAAAACACTGGAATATACTTCAGTCCGCACTGCACTGCTACTGCTATGCAGATGATGCAGAGCACATGGACAGACGCTTTGGCTGCCGGTATAATCAAAGCAATAAACATAGCGTACAGAGCAATACCCATGGCATTCTGAAGCGCCTGGGGAAGCAGGGCAGAAATACATCCTCCCATCAGGGTTCCCAGATTCCAGCCTGCTATGGGCATGAGAATCAGCCCCAGCATAAACGGCGCTGTCAAGGTTCCCTGCCTCAGGGAGCCTACCACAAAGGTCTCGTCTGTAATTCCAAATGCCATCACAAGCCTGGCCAGAGTTCCTGTTTTTCTCTCCAGCTTCTGCGACAGAGAGAGAGACATCAGCATATATCGGATATTAATTACAAATGTAGTCAAGGCTACTTCCAGATAACCGGCTCCGGCAAAAATCAGATTTGTGCCGGCAAACTGTCCTGCGCTGGTCAGATTCGTCAGAGAAATAACTACTGCCACCCAGATGGGAAGTCCTCCTGAAACAGCCAGAAAGCCGAAAGTAAACGACACCGGAATATAGCCGATTCCAATAGGAAGCCCGCTCTTTATCCCTTTTTTAAATTCTCTCTTCCAATCCATCTCTCTTTCAACCATCCTTTTCCTCTTCGGAATCCCTATTTTCGCAGAAATGTTCCAGCCTCATCTGGTTCAGCCATTCCACGCCCTGTTCAATACCTTCCTCCGAAAATGCAAATTGCTTTCTCACTTTCTTTTCTTCCGGAGTAGCGTCATAGCCGTAAGGCTCAGGCCACACCGTCACGGTGAGAACGGTCTCCTCTTCTCCATCTGTTTTTTCCATCCTGTATCTCATGCCCTGGTCGCTTCCTGTAAATTTTTCTTTCTTCAGGAAATTCACCGGCATAACATCTTTTCGCATAATCATGCCATTCTCCTTCCGCTTTCCCCAGGCACTGCGGCCTGACTCCGCCTGACATTATAACACAAATACTGCCGTTTGTGGATCCGGATTCCTCTTTTTTCCTTCTATATTTAAAAAATACAGAATGTATATTATTCATTTTTTTGATAAAACATTCAAATATGTCTTGATTTTTTCTTCTGTATGTTGTATCTTTATAATCATGAATTTTATAAATATACATTTTTCGGACCATTTCTCCCAGAGCGCCCTTTTCTGAGAGAAAATGCCTGTCAGACCGATCTTACCTGAAGGAGGAGAACATTATGAAAGAAAAGGTTGTTTTAGCGTATTCCGGAGGACTTGACACCACTGCCATCATCCCATGGCTGAAGGAACATTTTGATTATGAGGTCATCTGCTGCTGTATCGACTGCGGACAGGGAGAAGAACTGGACGGACTGGAAGAGAGAGCCAAACTCTCCGGCGCATCAAAGCTGTATATTGAAGATATTGTAGACGATTTCTGCGATAACTACATCATCCCCTGCGTGCAGGCCGGAGCTGTATATGAGCATAAATATCTGCTTGGAACTGCCATGGCCCGCCCCGGCATAGCCAAAAAACTGGTAGAAATTGCGCGCAAGGAAGGCGCCAGCGCTATCTGCCACGGAGCTACTGGAAAGGGCAACGATCAGATCCGCTTTGAGCTTGGAATCAAAGCTCTGGCTCCGGATCTGAAAATCATCGCTCCCTGGCGTATGACTGATGTGTGGACCATGCAGTCCCGCCAGGACGAAATCGACTACTGCAAAGCCCATGGCATTGATCTTCCGTTTTCCGCCGATTCCAGCTACAGCCGGGACAGAAACCTGTGGCATATCAGCCATGAAGGTTTGGAACTGGAGGATCCGGCAGCTGAGCCTGACTATGATCACCTGTTAGTCCTGGGAGTTACGCCTCAGAAAGCCCCTGACGAGGCTGAAACTGTCACTATGACATTTGAAAAAGGTGTTCCCGTCTCCGTCAACGGAACACCGATGAAAGTATCTGACGTTATCCGCACCTTAAATGTGCTGGGAGGAAAGCATGGCATAGGAATTGCAGATATCGTGGAAAACCGGGTGGTTGGAATGAAATCCCGCGGTGTCTATGAGACGCCTGGAGGAACCATTCTGATGGAGGCCCACGATCAGCTGGAAGAACTGGTTCTGGATCGTGCTACCATGGAAGTAAAAAAAGAGATGGGAAATAAGCTGGCTCAGATCGTCTATGAGGGCAAATGGTTCACTCCTCTTCGAGAAGCTGTTCAGGCATTTACAGAGAAAACACAGGAATACGTAACAGGAGAAGTATCCTTTAAGCTCTATAAAGGAAATATCATCAAAGCCGGTACGACTTCCCCCTATTCTCTGTACAGTGAATCCCTGGCTTCCTTTACCACAGGAGAATTATACGATCACCACGATGCCGACGGCTTCATCACTCTGTTTGGACTTCCGTTAAAAGTGCGGGCCATGAAAATGGCGGAAGCTGAAAAAAACAAATAAATTTTCAATCCGCTTCTGTCAATCAGCGCTGATTCCGCTAAAAGAGGGAAGGCTGTAAAAGGCCCTCCCTCTCTCTTCCTTCTGCAAAACATTACTCAGAAGGAAATTTATAATTTCTGATTACCACCTGAAGACTTCTGTTTCCATTGTACTCATTGATTTCCGGGTAGTAAATAATATCCATGAGTGTTCTGCCTTTTCTCTCCTCTTCAAAGGCAATCCCATCAGTAAAAAGGATTCCGTCCATCGGCATGCCGCTGCTTCCTTCCAGAACCATCTTCACTACATTTTTATTCTTTCCAATTATCCGGCAGCTTCTGATCCGTACTTTCTTCTGGGCAAACAGAGGCTTCTCATTTCCCTGCCCAAAAGGCTCCAGAATCTTCAGTTCCTCCACCAGCCGCTCTCTTATGTAATCAATGGGCATAGGCACGTCAATCCACAGCTTAGCTTTAAAATCCTCCTCTGTCAGTCCTGATTTTTCATTCAGCTGTCTCCGGAACGAATCAATATTTTCCTCCAGAAGTGAGAGTCCGGCAGCCATGGGATGCCCTCCGAACTTCAGCATCAGCTCCTTTACCTCAGACAGCTTCTGAAACATATGATAAGCCTCGATCGAACGGCCTGATCCCTTTACCGCCTCCTCACTGCGGGTCAGCACAATCGCAGGCTTCTGGCAGTATTCCCTGAGCCTTCCTGCAATAATTCCAGCTAAGGATTCATGACATTCCGGAAGGAAGATCACCAGCACCTTGTCGTCTCTGTACTGAGTATCAGCCAGCACCTTCGCCTCTGCTGTCCACTGCTCCGTCATATCCTTTCTCATATCGTTGAGTTCCTTCAGCTCCTGTGCCAAAGTTTCCGCCTCATCCTCATCCTCTGACAGGAGCATGGAAAGAGCCAGTTTAGCTGTCTGAAGCCTTCCTCCGGCATTCAGACATGGTCCAATAACAAAACCAATGTGGTAAGCCGTTATATTTTTTAAATCCAGGTTCGTCTTCTCCGCCAGCTTTCTAAGTCCCACATTTTTTGTACGCCCCAGCTTTTTCAGCCCATACTTTACAATAATGCGGTTCTCATCCTGAAGCTTCATCACATCTCCTACTGTGGCAATCGCTGCAAACTCCAGAAGCTCCAGCCACTCCTCCCTGGAAACGCCGAACTCCTCATAGAGAGCCCAAACCAGCTTATAGGCCACCACTGCTCCACAGATTTCCGAAAACGGATAGCTGCACCCCTTCTGCTTTGGATCAATGACTGCGTCTGCAGGAGGCAGAATTTCCCGCTCTCCATCCATTGGAACCTCGTGGTGATCCGTCACCACCACCGTCATTCCAAATTCCCTGGCCAGCTGAATCTGAGAAAATGCCGAGATACCGTTGTCGCAGGTTAAAATCGTGTCGATTTCATCCTCTTTAGCTGCCTGAATCATAGACTCATTAATCCCGTATCCATCCTTAATCCGATCTGGAATCGCATAATCGACCCTTCCTCCCAGGCGCTTGAGAGCCTGATAAAGGATATAGGTAGCGCAGACGCCGTCAATATCGTAATCTCCCACAATTCTGATTTTCTGCCCTTCTGCCAGCTTTTCCTTTAATACATCCACCGCCAGCCTCATATCCTTTAAAAGCCAGGGAGAATACAGGCCGTCCAGATTACCGTAGAGATATCTCTCAATATTCTCCTGGCCTTCAATTCCCCTGTTGCGGATCACTCTGGCTGTCACCGGATCAATTCCAAACTGCCTTGCAATCCCGTCAAAATCTGCTCTCTTTGTCTGGAGCATCCAGATCTGCTCTGCCATCGTACCACTCCTTCACCTTTTATCATCAGCACTGCTGTCCCCTGTCTGATGCTTTTATTCCATTCGATTTCTTTTTTCTGTCCCTATCCCGCCTATGCAGCTTACAGGTCTCTCCCATTTTCTCTCAGCCACTGCCGCCGCTCCCTGTAATCTGGCAGAATGTCCTCTACCACACGCCAGAATTTCGCCGAATGATTCATTTCGATTCTATGAGCCAGTTCATGAACAACCACATAATCAAGAATTTCATCAGGAACCAGGGACAGCTTCCAGTTAAAACTCAGATTTCCATTCCCGCTGCAGCTTCCCCATCTGGTCTTCTGGGCACGAATTGAAACTCTTTCATAGGAGACCCCCATTCGGAGCGCAAAAACAGGCAGACGCTCTTCCAGACGCCTTTTCAGTCTTCTCTTTCCCTCCTGCATCTCAGCGTCTGTATAAGCTGGCCGTTGAGATACGCTCTGCAGCATCCGTTCTCTCGTCCTCAAAATCCACTCTTCATGGCGCTGGGCAAAGGAAAGAGCCTGTTCTGCTGTAACTGTCCTTGGTACACGCACTGTAACCTGGCCGCTTTCTTCTATTTGAAGCGCAATTGTCTTTCTGTCAGAAAAGAAAATCCGGCAGGAAATTTCCACTTGTTCCTGTTCCAGACTACCAGGCTGTTTTCTGAATGTATTCGTAATCTGCAAAAACCGCATACATTCTGTCCTCTTTAAATTCGACTGTCTGCGCGGCACGCTCCATCACACCTTCCATCTCTTTTACAAACCCCGCCAGAGGCGAATCCTTTTCTGCTCTGACTATCTCTACACAGGTATTTTCCTCCATCGCTAAAAGCTCTGCATACAGCTCATCCACGCTTCCTTCAAAGTCCTCCGGAAACTCTAACTCTTTTTTCAGGAAATCGTAGACCTCCTGCTCGCTCTTCATCTGCTTCATATTGATTGTCACCATTTTCATAGTGCATACCTCCTTTTCCCCTGACTCTGCATAAAATCTTCTAAATCTGCTGCAATACTTTTTGAAGCAGCCGTATCACATTTTCTTATGTAAATAGAAAAAAGGACACCTGCAATCAGATGTCCTTCGCTTGTCCTGCCTATGCAGGAACCTCTACCGTGCGTGAGAAGATTCGAACTCCCGACACCTTGGTCCGTAGCCAAGTGCTCTATCCAGCTGAGCTACACGCACATTTGTTAGTGTTTTGTCTCCCTAACAACGAATGTTATTTTACACCTATTTATTCAAATTGTCAACAACTATTTCAAATTTTTTTCAATCTTTTTTTCGGTTCTTTTGCAGCTATTTTGTGGCTCAATTAAGTATTTCTACTCATATTTTTCCTGTCTGATGAATTTGGCAGTGTCTCTCTCATTCCGGCAATACTCTCTCTCATTCTGCTGTGTTTTATATACAAGATATTCCCCATCCAGGTTATACCCCAGACAGGAAGCAAGATGTGCAGAAATTTCATTATCTGCATCCCAGCTGGGATAAAGTCTCCTTTTCAGACAGCGCAGTATCAAAGCAGCCCCGCAAATCTTTCCCAGGCCCTGGTTTCTGAAATCCTCCCTGGTATCAATCTGAATTTCTATCCCCTTAGAATAAACAGTATAGGAGGAGGCTCCTGCTATCACCTCTCCATCATATGTCAGAGCTACTCCCATACCTCTCTTTCTGTAGTCCTCATATCCGTGAAACTGGCAGATCCAGTCGCTTGCCCACGAGCATCTGGAAACTTCATCGAAAAGCTTCGGACAGCTGTCAATATCTGTTAAAATAAACTTCTGCTTTTCTCCATGGTTCAATTCACTCACAATTTTGCGCAGCTTTTTCCAGGAAAATCCAGCTGCACTTTTCTCAAAAGAGTATCTCTTCTGAATTGTAACAGATTCTCCATAAACCTTCTCAATCAGACAGCTCCATTCCCTGTTTTGAGGAACTAAAATTTTCAGTTTTGACACATAATCTCTTTTTTTGTGATGTACCAGACTTTCATCCGCTTTACCGCCAAAAAAACAGAAATCTCCGATTTCCAGTTTTGCAGAAAGCATTTTATCTGATACATAAACTGCTCCCATCTCTCCCTCCAGGCAGGACCAAATCATTGTATCATCCCAGCCTTTAAACAAAGAAGAAACTACCTCCAGCTTTTCCCTGTCTGTCTTTTGAATCTGGATCATTTGCCTATCCTCCTGTATCTGCCTGTAAAACATGCAGACTTATAAAACTTAAAGAAAAACAAAAAGAGCCTTGATTTCTCAAGACTCTTTACGTGCCGCAGACCGGAATCGAACCGGTACGAAGTTTAACCCTCGCAGGATTTTAAGTCCTGTGCGTCTGCCAGTTCCGCCACTGCGGCTTTTGTTGTATCTGCTTTAAACAGATAAATGGGGCCTATAGGGCTCGAACCTATGACCCTCTGCTTGTAAGGCAGATGCTCTCCCAGCTGAGCTAAGACCCCAGATAAATATAGATGGCTTTCGCCAAACGACCCGGATGGGACTCGAACCCACGACCTCCGCCGTGACAGGGCGGCGCTCTAACCAACTGAGCCACCGGGCCAAAATTAAAACTTAATTTTGTGTCAATTATTTTCTTTAGTCAGTGTTAGTGGACCTTCGGGGACTCGAACCCAGGACCGACCGGTTATGAGCCGGTTGCTCTAA
>CAUCIO010000069.1 GCA_958442925.1 uncultured Clostridium sp.
CAGGACGGCACATTTGCCAAGAACTGGCTGTTAGAGAACCAGGTAGGATGCCCGCATTTCAATGCCATGAGAAAGAGAGAGGCAGCTCACCAGCTGGAGAAGACAGGACAGGAGTTAAGAAAGCTCTACAGCTGGAATGACAGCAATAAGCTGATTGATAACTAAGATCAGAATAAACAGAATCAAATAAAAATAAGTGTGTGTGAATATGAAAAAACGGAGGCTCCTCTTCCAGAGATGAAGGGGAGGGCTCCGTTTTTTCATGCGCCTGATTTTCTCTTAATGCTGATCCGGCATACAGAATTTGACAAACTGGCTGGTGGTCTTAGTTACATAGGAAGGATTGTAGGAAAATCCAATAGTTCTTCTTCTGATAGGAGAAGCCAGGGGGATTTCTATGAGACTTCCCTCCTCCAGCTCCTTTTTTACAAAATCTTTGATCACACATCCGATTCCAAGTCCGATTTTGGCAAATTCGATGATTAAATCCATGGTAGTGGCTTCCAGAATGTGGCGGGGCTCAATATTATTTTCTGCAAACCAGGCGTCCACATGGGCCCTTGACATATTGTTCCTGTCTAAGAGCATAACAGTGCCCGCGGAGAAGATGTCCGTATCCCGTCCTTCCCGCAGAAACAGGTTTTCCAGATAGCTTTTTGTACAGATAAAGCCGTCGTTAATCTGCATCACCGGCAGGAATTTCAGATTTCTCCTGCTTTTGGGTTCTGCCACCAGTCCGATGTCCAGCTGCTGCTGTTCCAGCATGGAGACAGTTTTTGCGGTGGACTGGCTTTCGATGGTAATCTTAACGTGAGGATTCTGCTCTACAAATTCTTTTAAATAAGGAAGGAGAACGTACTTGCAGAGTGTGTTGCTGACTCCGATTTTCAGCTGGCCGATATTAAAATCCTTGATCCGGCGCAGTTCATTTTCTCCTCTGTTTAATGTGTCAAAGGCATTGCTTACATGGCTGAACAGCACTTGTCCCTCTACCGTCAGCTGGACGCCTCTGGAGTTTCTGGTGAACAGAGGAAGCCCCAGGCTTTCCTCCAGCTTGCTGATGGCCTTGCTGATAGCTGGCTGGCTGATAAAAAGTTCCTTTGCGGCCTTTGAGATATTACCCGTCTTGGCAACGGCATAGAAAATTCTGTACTGTGATAAATGCTGTTCCATACTCTTACCCCTTATCTGCTGTCTTTTCTCTATAACTAAACTTTATAGTTCATATTCGCAATATATATTGGTATTATAACAGCCATTGTGGTATGATGTAAATACTAAATTTTTCCATGAAGGAAAATGCAATACAGCTCCAAGGAGGAAGACAACCATGGGTATGACAATGACGCAGAAAATTCTGGCCGCCCATGCCGGACTTGAGTCGGTAAAGGCCGGACAGCTGATAGAAGCAGAACTGGATCTGGTTCTGGGAAACGATATTACTTCTCCAGTGGCAATTGGAGAGATGAAAAAGATGAACACACAGACTGTGTTTGATAAAGATAAAATCGCCCTTGTAATGGATCATTTTATTCCGAATAAGGACATTAAGTCAGCGGAGAACTGTAAGTGCTGCAGAGATTTTGCCTGCCGCCATGAAATTTCCAATTACTTTGATGTGGGAGAGATGGGGATTGAACATGCCCTGCTTCCTGAAAAAGGCCTGGTAGTAGCCGGGGATGCGGTGATTGGGGCAGACTCACACACCTGTACCTACGGCGCTTTGGGAGCTTTCTCCACAGGAGTGGGAAGCACGGATATGGCTGCCGGCATGGTGACGGGAAAGGCCTGGTTCAAGGTTCCCTCTGCTATCCGGTTTGAGCTGACAGGAAAGCCAGCTAAGTGGGTCTGCGGAAAGGATATTATTCTTCATATTATCGGCATGATCGGTGTGGACGGCGCTCTTTATAAATCTATGGAATTTACGGGAGACGGAATTAAATATCTGTCCATGGATGACCGTTTTACCATTTGCAATATGGCCATTGAGGCAGGCGGCAAGAACGGCATTTTCCCTGTAGACGAGGCTGCGAAGGAATACATGAGAGAGCACTCAAAACGTGACTTTAAGGTATATGAGGCGGATGAAGATGCAGAGTACGAAGCTGTATATCGCATTGATCTGTCAGAGCTGAAACCGACAGTGGCGTTTCCGCATCTGCCGGAAAATACCAGAACCATCGATGAGGCGGGAGAAATTGAAATTGACCAGGTTGTCATCGGTTCCTGCACCAATGGAAGAACCGAGGACATGAAGACAGCTGCGGGCATTTTAAAAGGCAGAAAAGTGAAAAAAGGCGTCCGTTGTATCGTGATTCCGGCGACGCAGGCGATTTACCTCCAGTGCATCAGGGAAGGCTGGATGGAGACATTCATTGAAGCGGGAGCAGTAGTCAGCACACCTACCTGCGGTCCCTGCCTGGGAGGATATATGGGTATTCTGGCAGCAGGAGAAAAATGTGTTTCTACCACTAACCGGAATTTTGTAGGCCGCATGGGTCATGTAGATTCAGAGGTATATCTGGCCAGTCCGGCTGTAGCCGCTGCCAGTGCTGTGGCAGGAAAACTTTGCGGACCGGAGGAAATCAGCAGCCAGGAAATGGCAGGAGGAAATTAACATGAAGGCACGGGGACATGTATTCAAATATGGAGATAATGTAGATACAGACGTCATTATTCCGGCCAGATATTTGAACGCCACAGAAGGGGCGGAGCTGGCCAGGCACTGTATGGAGGACATTGATAAGGAATTTGTGGGAAAAGTGCAGCCAAGGGATATGATCGTAGCCAATAAAAATTTCGGCTGTGGCTCCTCCAGAGAGCACGCGCCCTTAGCCATCAAGTGCGCCGGAGTCAGCTGCGTGATAGCGGAGACTTTCGCCCGCATTTTCTACCGGAATGCCATCAATATCGGCCTTCCGATTATTGAGTGCCCGGAGGCCGCAGCTTCCATTGAAGCGGGACACGAGGTAGAAGTTGATTTTGACAGCGGAGTTATCACAGATAAAACTACAGGAAAAAGCTTTGAGGGACAGGCGTTTCCGCCCTTTATGCAGAAAATTATTGAGGCCGGAGGCCTGGTAAATTATATTAATCAGGGGAATCAGCCGTGACAAAAACAAATGTAATGCGGCTCTTAGATGCCGCAGGAATTGAATATGAAGCCGGAGAGTATGAGGTGGACGAGGCAGATCTGTCAGGAAGCCATGCGGCGGATATGATGGGCGCTGACCATGATTCCATGTTCAAAACCCTGGTACTCAGAGGCGAGAAAACAGGATATCTGGTCTGCTGTATCCCTGTGGACGAGGAGCTGGATTTAAAGAAAACAGCCAAAGCTGCCGGGGATAAAAAGGTCGAAATGATTCATATGAAGGAGCTGCTGCCGCTGACAGGGTATATCAGGGGCGGCTGTTCTCCTGTGGGGATGAAGAAGAAATTCCCTACTTATATAGAAGAAACAGCCGTTTTATTTGACAAAATTGCAGTCAGCGCAGGGATGAGAGGCGTTCAGGTTATGGTAAATCCAGAGGAACTGGCATCCTATATTGGAGCTTCTTTCGCCTCCCTGGTGAAGGATTAACAGCAGCAGAAGAATGAAAATCGGGTTCAGAACAGGTGAAAAAGTTGACATAAAATCAACAGCCTGCTGCGGCCCGATTTTTTCTTACCGTAGAAATTAATAAAATTGTAATAATTGTAACAGAAACCTGATGGGAAACTCTATAAAAAATTCACAAAAAACAGGAGAAACTTTGTGATGAACACACAAATATGTTAAGAAAGATTTAAATGTGGATGTCAGATGTCACAAAAATGTAAAACACTTATTGACATTTGCTGTACCGCTCCCATATAATTAGCCCCGTCACTGGAAACGGGCCGGAACACGCCATGGAGCAGATTTCCGGCAGAGCAGAGGAAAGAGGAGTGTGTATGCCAGACATTTACTCATTTCTTCAGACGGTGTATCAGTTTGTAAAATCGCTGGCTGTCAATATGACTAAGAAAATGTATCGGACTGCAGCTGTGTTTACCACAGGAGCCGCAGTAGTGACAGTGGTGATGTTCAATTCCGGAGATTTTTCAGGGGCAGGTAAGAATGCCGCCGTATCTCTGTATGGAGACAGCGAGGAATCTGAGGATTTGACAGATGAACTTTCGTCGGAAGAAACAGGAAATGCAACGGGAGTCCGCATGGAGTTCCAGCTTGCCGCTTCAAATGAACAGGGTCAGCATCTTTTAGGAGATCTGCTGGAGAAGAATATACAGGATGAGATTGCCCAGAATGCCCTGGAAGTAGAAGCGATTGAAAAAGAGGTTCTGATGCAGGCGCAGCAGGCAAAACAGGAAGCTGAGGAGAGAGAAAGGGAAAAGAAGCGTGAAAACGCAGTGATCTCCTATACAGACGAGGATTACGAGGTGCTTCTTCGTATTGTGCAGGCAGAGGCGGGAATCTGTGACGATAAGGGAAAGATTCTGGTAGCCAATGTAATTATTAACCGGGTGAAGAACAGCAGGTTCCCGGGAAATATCAGGGATGTGGTTTATCAGAGATCTCAGTTTTCACCAGTATCCAACGGTACGATCAACACCTGCAGGGTAACGCAGCAGACGAGAGACTGCGTGGATCGGGCTTTGGCTGGAGAGGATTACTCAGACGGGGCGCTGTTTTTTATGAACAGAAGCCGTTCCGCATCGTCGAACGTAAGCTGGTTCGACGGCCACCTGACTTACATTACACAGCACGGAGGCCACGAGTTTTACAGATAAACATAATAAGAATATAAAAAGAAAGCCCCCGGCAGGAGAGAAAATACTCTTTCCTGCCGGGGGCTTTTGCAGCTCATTTTGCAGTCTGGTTACTGCTGCAGATGCGTTACAGCTTCAAAAAGTCCGGCAGCCCGCTCTATGACGCTTCGGCTGCCTGCAGCGCCTAAGGAGCCGCTGTCCAGAATATTCTGGATGATGTGGGCCGCCTTCTCCTGATCTTGCAGAGACGCATGTGGAATATCTGTCAGAAGCGCGCTGAGGGCTTCTGAGCTGATTCCGGCAATTTCACGGCGCATAGCGCGCATTCCAGCGTTTAAAGGCCCTGAGAGAGGCTGTGCCTGGGAAAAAGCGCTTAGAATGTAGCCGTTTAGTTCCTCCTGAGTTAAACGGATATTCTTCAGGGCAGTTCCGGCTGTCTGAAACAGGCGTACAGTCTCTTCAAGTCCCGGATCAGCCGTACACCAGAGGGAAAAATACCCGTTAGGAAGGGAAACGTCGATGCCGCAGTCATAGGCTCCTCCACGGTATCTGAGGGCAGGCTTTAAATATTTGTCACTGAGAGCAGTTAAAAAGGGCAGATACCGCCCCTTAAAATCAGGCTGTTTAGAAAAATCTCCAATCAGGCGGATTTCCTGGGAGGGGGCGTCCAGGGAAACTGCTGCCCGCATAACGGGAGGAGGGAGAAGCTGTGCTGCCTTCTGACAGAGCAAATCAAAGTTGCTCTCAGAAGGCCGGGGAAGAGATCCCAAAAGCCGTTCTGCCTGGCTCTGAATCGAGGGAAGCTGTTCTTCCTGGGCAGCTGCCAGAAATACGATTCTGTGTCCGGTGAGAATCCGGGAGGCAGTTTCCTTCAGCCGACAGGCGATTTCCTTTCCGAAATCAGAGTTTTCTTTCAGCCGACGGAGAGTATCTTTAAAGAAAAGATAGATATCCTGGCTGTTTGCGGCGGCCCGGAAGCGGGCGTCTTTTCGAAGGGCGCTTTCTGCCAGCGAGTAAGAGAGGGCGGCGGCGTTTTCTCCCTGGGACAGATCGTAGTCAGGCGTGTATTTTTCCAGCGTCAGGATGATGGATTTTGTGTCTGTGTAATCAGCCTGCCCCATGATTTCCAGAAGAAAAGAAAGGCTCTTTTCGAAGGTTTCAGGAAAGCCGTACCAGAAGACAGAGAGAGCCGGATGGCTGTGCTTTCCTGCCGTGTCCTCAGGAAATACTTCGTCAAAGGTGCAGTCATGGAGAAGCTCCTGTTCCAGAAGTTTCTGCTCGGACGAGGAGTGTGCTGGTGTGTCAAGCTCAGTCAGAAGCAGCTGATACAGAGCCAGAAAAGGAAGGTCTTCTTTTTCCAGAAGACTCAGATCAAAATAAATCTGAAAGCCTGCACAGAGAGCGCCGGGAACAGGGGAAAAGTAGCCTTCGATTTCATTTAAATCCATTTTAAAAAAGGCCGGAGCCGCAGCCGGAGCAGGCAGCTCGTCAGGACGAATTAAAAAATCCTGGTTGGCAAGCTCTTTTTCGTTCCAGGCGGAAAACTCTCTGGATCGCAGAAGAAGGGCGTCGATTTCCGGACGGCTCATGGAGGCTTTTTTGTTTTTTAAATAATCGTTTTTTTCTTCCTCCAGTTTTTCCGCAAGGCCAGGAGCGGGGGTGGTGACGGTCAGAGCGCTGGCCGCAGGAGAGAGGGCTCTGGCAGCCATAGAGCGGATCAGAGACTGAGGGCCCAGGGCGTCGGCGGAAAACTCCTGAAAGGCCTGTTCGTAGAGGGGAAAATAGTCTGTTTTTCCCGTCAGGCTCCAGTACCGTCCAATTTCCTCTGCAGCGTGGCAGCCCAGATGCACGCCTTCCCTGGTCAGGCTGTCAGTCATCCTGTTTTCTCTCACAGCGGCCAGGCAGAGCTCCCTTGGAAGCCCGTGAAGAGAAATTTCCTGAAGAGAGCTCCGGATGGCAGTAAGAAAAGCCTCCTTCAGGTCTGCGTTTCCATTCAGAAGACGGAATTTTAAGACAGGATGAATCAGAAGCGTGTCTGCATAGACCTGGATTACGTGATTCAGCCCCTGGGCTCTGGCTGCCTGATGAAAGGGAGAGGCACTGTTGTCTAAAAGCTGGGCAAACTGATCCCAGAAGAACATTTCAAGGCTGGATGCGAAGGACAGATCCACCGCAAAATCAATGACAGAGGCCTCTCCTGTCCGGCTTTCCAGATAGGCGGGACTGTTCTCCTCAGAAATGCGAAATCCCGGAAGAACAGGTTCCTGAAAAACAGCCGGAGAAACGGGAGCGTTTTGTGCCGGATACTTTGATAAGTGCTCCTGATCCAGGAAGTCCAGCACAGCGTCAAAATCCATGTTTCCGTATAGGAGGATCAGGCAGTTGGAATACTGATAATATTCTTTTAAAATATGCAGCGTCTGCTCTCTGGAAACCTGCGGGTAATGGAAATGAGCCCGTCCCGGAAGGCGGGAACCGAGGCTGCCAGGATAAAGGGTTCTGGCAGTATGGCTGTCAGCGTTTTCCTCTAAATCTGTCAGATGGGCCCAGTCCTCCC
Source organism: uncultured Clostridium sp. (assembly GCA_958442925.1). Taxonomy (GTDB): domain Bacteria; phylum Bacillota; class Clostridia; order Lachnospirales; family Lachnospiraceae; genus Otoolea. The sequence continues at coordinate 7,310 of CAUCIO010000069.1, forward strand.
CAAGAACCGTTCCGGACAAAGTCAGAGGGGAATTCGGCTCCTTCAGCTCGAAGCGCAGGGCTTCCCTCTCGAAAAAGAAGGGCTCTGTCAGGGCGTCAGGCTCCTCCATACAGCATAAGGTTACGTCCATCAGCTTTATCAGCTGTTTCTGACTGACAGAACAGAAAGGATAGCAGGTACAGCAGGTGTCTGTCATTCCATTCATAAAGGTGGAGCAGCTTTTGCTGTCCATGTCAAAAAAGATATCCCGGCTTTTGTATTTGCGGCAGGATGAGAGAACCAGATGTTCCGCCATGTGGCAGGCGTCTGTCTCATCCAGCTGGGGCGTTCTGTAAATAATGGAAAATCCAAGCTCCGGATCTTCATTTTCAATGCAGAGAACGGTGGCTTTGCTGGCTGCATGAAAAAGCTCTGTTGTGGAAGCAAAAAAACAATTAATTTTATTTTCTGAAAGAACTGTAAATCCGTGAAGGATCGTTCCAGGTTCCGGCAATTTTCTCATATACGAGCTGTCCTCCTGATTTGGGCGGCGTTTCATGGCTGATATCTGCTGAACGCGGCGCCCTGCTGTCTCATAGTATAAGATATTTTGAGGAAGAATGCACCAGCAAAATGAAAAAATGTCACTTTTACCTGCTTGTGCAGCCGGACAATAAATGGTATGATAGGCAGAACATAAGAGAATGATGCGAAAAAACAGGAGGATACGGCAATGAATCACAAATACACAGAAACAGAAAACAGGGAGCAGGGCTGGTTTAGGGCGCTTCCTAAGGCAGAGCTCCATTGTCATCTGGACGGTTCCCTGCCTGCACATACTGTGAGAAGGCTGGGAAAGCAGGCAGGCCTTGCACTTCCGGAAACTGAAGAAGAGCTGGCTGCAGCGCTGACGGTTCCGGCAGACTGCAGAAGTTTAAAAGAATATTTGAATTGCTTTTCGCTGCCGATTTCCTGCCTTCAGACTTATGACGCCCTCTACACAGCGGCTTACGATACGGCAAAGGCTGCGTTCGAGGAGGGAACCATTTATCTGGAACTTCGCTTTGCCCCGGCTTTTTCTGCCCATGAAGGATTCACCCAGGAGGATGTGGTGAGAGCGGTAAGGGACGGTCTTAAAAAGGCAGAAGCAGATCTGGGAATGTATACAGGGATTCTGCTGTGCGGGATGCGTCATTTTGAGCCGGAAAAAAATCTGGAGATTCCGGTGCTGGCAGAGAAATTTCTGGGAGACGGAGTCTGCGGAATCGATCTGGCAGGCGATGAGAAAGCCTATCCGCCGGAGCTCCACAGCAAGATGTTTTCCCTGGCTTCTGAAATGGAAATTCCTTTTACCATCCATGGGGGAGAGTGTCACAGCGCGGAGAATGTCCGCACCTGTGTGCTGATGGGAGCCCGCCGAATTGGACACGGCATCGCTATGGCAGGAGCGAAGGAGATAGAAGAACTGTGCAGGGAAAGGGACGTGGCTGTGGAACTGTGTCCGACCAGCAATTTCCAGACAAAGGCAGTGGAGAAAAAGAGCGACTATCCCATCCGTCGTTTTCTGGAACAGGGCCTTGCTGTTACAGTTAATACAGATAACCGGACCGTATCAGGAACCAGCATGACAGAGGAGCTGTATCTGCTTCACAGCCAGTTCGGACTGACAAAGGAGGAAGCGGTTCAGGTAACGGAGAATGCAGTCAGGGCAGCATTTGCCAGGGAAGAAGTAAAAAAGGCGCTTCTTGGGAAGCTGAAAGCGTTCTGGAGAGGAACGGGACATCCCTCTGAAAGATAAGCTGATAAACAGGCAGAAAGGAGAATCGAGATGGCGTTTCATTTAATTGATATGGATACCTGGGAGCGGAGGGAACATTATTACTATTACAAAGATTTGCTGAAGGTACGCTATAATCTGAACATCCAGGTGGATATCACAGAGCTTTTAGCCCAGGTGAAAGAGCAGAAGCTTAAATTTTACCCTGTTTTTATCTATATTATTATGAGGGCAGTGAATCAGAATAGGGAGATGAGAATGCAGACAGACTCCTGCGGACGTCTGGGCTACTGGGATGAATGTCACCCTTCTTACACGATTTTTCATGAGGATGACAAGACCTTTTCCGATATCTGGACAGAATATAATGAGGACTTTCTGACTTTTTACGATGCGGTGATAAGGGATATGGAAGTCTACCGGGATCAGAAGGGAATTAAGGCAAAACCGGGGAAACCGGACAATTTCTGTCCGGTTTCCTGTGTGCCCTGGCTAAGTTTTACCGGATATGCCAGCGATACGTACTCCGACTCGCCGATGCTCTATCCGGTAGTGCTCTTTGGACGTTATTATGAGAAAGATGGAAGGGTATTCCTGCCTCTGGGGGCTGCGTTCCACCACGCTGCTGCCGACGGATACCATTCCTGCCGTTTTCTCAATGAAATTCAGGAGCTGGCTAGGACGTTTCATCTGCCTCGCCGTTAAGTTCCTTTGATTTACCGCGGATGAGCAGGATTCCCGCTGTAATTATGGCGACAGCTACTACGCTCTGGGGAATGGCGCTGGCCAGAGAGCAGAGAATTTCCTCCGCCTGCTCTGTCAGTTCCAGGACTGGAAGCAGGTGGGAAAATATGAGCCGATAGAGATTACTCCACAAAACAGAGACGCCAAAGCAGATCAGGCAGGCGGCTGTAAATTTGCGGTGAGTTTTAAAAAACAGGCTGTTTTTTCGCACATCTTCCATGTGAATCAGATAATCATCTTCCAGAGCGTAGAATTCATCGTCCGGCAGAGCGTTGATATTGTTGGCATGGAAAAAGCTGTAAAACCATACTACAGGAGCCAGCAGGCTCAGCACGTTCAGCTGAAGAAAGCCGGACAGAGCCAGCAGGATTACAAATAAAGCCATCAGGCTGGATCCTGTCTTAAAAAATCCCAGATACATTTCTCCGGCCCCTGGTATCAGAGACCAGAGAAATGTCATCAGTTTACCTTTCTTTCTTGTCATATTTAAATACCTCCAGGTTTAATAATCGATTCAGCTGCTCTGTAAAATTGCTGGATGCCTCCCAGACAGAGATTTTATTCTCCTTCCAGACTGTTTCAGGGCTTTGTACCGGCCCAGGCAGGGCGGGAGCAAAGGAGAGGAGCGCTAAGGAACAGAGAACAGCGGTTCCCACTCTCAGACTGAAGTAAAAAAGTTCCAGTTTTTTAGAGAGGCGGTTGGTTTTTTCAATGATTTGAATTTCCGGCCTGTTTAGCTGGGACAGGATTTCGGCTTTCATTCTGGCAGGCGCTGCGAGAAGTTCCTGCTTTTCAGCCTGCAGGGCTATCTGCTGCCTGCAGAACCGGCAGGAGGAAAGATGAGCCAGCTCTTTCCTGCTCAGGGAAGAAACAGACCGTTTCGGATCAATATGTCTGTATTCCCTTTCCTGTTTATCTGTCATGGGACATTCCCTCCTTTTCATAGAGTTTTCGGAGCATCCCTTTGGCGCGGTAGATCTGCGTCTGAAGGGTTTTTACATTCTTGCCGGTCTTTTTCACAAGCTCTCCGATTTCCAGTTCATGGTAATAGTAG
>CAUCIO010000070.1 GCA_958442925.1 uncultured Clostridium sp.
GGAAGAGTGTATTCTCTACACCAGAGAAGATCGGGAAGAACTGTCCATGGTCTTCAGTTTTCATCACATGAAGACAGACTATAAAGATGGGAGCAAATGGACCAATCAGATGTTTTCCCTGGAGCAGTTAAAGGAGGTTCAGTCTTATTTCCAGAATAAGATGGAAGCCGGAGGAGGCTGGAACGCGCTGTTTTATTCAAACCATGATCAGCCCAGGGCATTGTCCAGATTTGGAAACGACACCTTCTACCGGGAGGAGAGCGCCAAGATGCTGGCGATTACTCTGTTCGGCCTTCAGGGCACGACCTATATCTACCAGGGAGAGGAACTGGGAATGAGGAATGCGTACTTTGAGACTTTAGAGGAGTACGATGACAGAGAGAGCACAGGAGCCTACAGGCAGATGCGAAAAGACGGTGTCAGTCATGAGGAGGCTCTCCTGATTCTGAGACAAAAATCCAGAGATAATGCCAGGACGCCGATGCAGTGGGACAACACAAGCAATCACGGCTTCACCCAGGGAGAGCCGTGGCTTGCTTCGAATCCGGATCGTATCAGTGCGGAAAATGAACTCAAAAACGCAGATTCTGTTTTCTATACTTACCAGAGACTCATTCAGTACAGAAAACAGTACGATATTTTTACAGAGGGAAGCTATCGCCTGCTGGAACCGTCTCATCCACAGCTGTTTATGTATGAGAGAGTACTGGAAGGAGAACGGCTTCTGGTAGCCAGCAACTTCAGCGGCCAGTGGTGTTCTCTTGCGCTTCCAGAGGAGTATGAGACAGGGCAGATTCTGGAATCCAATTACGGCAGAACCCTTCTGAACCAGACCATGGAGCTGAAGCCCTATGAGAGCCTTATGATTCTTCTTAATTCATAGAAAAAGGCGGAAGACCTGCCCCTTTCAGGGGCAGAGTTTTCCGCCTTTTTAGGTAATCTGCAGTTACTCCATTCCCAGAGCATGGTAAGATTCCTTCAGAACCTCGCAGGAGCTGTTCAGCTTTTCAAGCTCGCCTTCCTCCAGGGAGAGAGGAAGCACCCGCTGAATGCCGTTCTGGTTGATAATGCAGGGAACGCCTACAAAAACGCCGTTCTGTCCGTATTCTCCCCGCAGCATGGCGGAGACAGTCATCACGCTGTTTTCATTGCCCAGCACAGCCTTGGTAATACGCGTGAGGGCCATTCCAATGCCATAGTAAGTAGCGTTTTTCGCTTCGATAATCTTGTAGGCGGCAGTCCTGACTTCCTCTGAAATTTTTTCCAGATCCTGCTCGCAGATGGAGCCGTGGGATTCCGTTACCAGCTCCCGGATCGATTTCGTGGCTACCATGGCCTGGCTCCACGGAACAAACTCAGAATCGCCGTGCTCCCCGATAACGTAAGCGTGGACGTTTCTGGGATCTACTTTCAGATAGTCGCCGACCAGATATCGGAGGCGGGCAGTGTCAAGCGTGGTTCCGGTTCCCAGAACCCGCCTTGGGTTGAATCCTGAAAGAGTGCAGGTGATTTTTGTCATAATATCAACCGGATTCGTTGCTACCAGGAAAATGCCGTTAAAGCCGGAGGAGGTAACAGGTTCAATAATGGACTGGAATACCTCTGTGTTTCTCTTTAACAGATCAAGGCGCGTCTCGCCTGGTTTCTGGGCAACTCCTGCGCAGATTACTACGATGTCCGCATCGGTGCAGTCGTCGTAGTTTCCGGCATAGATTTTCATATTGGAGCTGGAAAAGGCCAGGCCGTGATTGAGATCCATGGCCTCTCCCATGGCTCTCTTTTTATTTACATCAATTAACACCAGCTCATCGCAGACGTTCTGGTTTAACAGGGAATAGGCGTAGCTCATGCCCACCATGCCCGTGCCTATCAGGGCAATTTTTCGATTGTCATGCCGCATCATAAAGAAGTCCTCCTGTTGTTGGTATATAGGCATGCAGATAATCAGATAGCCATAACTAACTGCATATTGTTAATAATATCACAAATTTCCAGGATTGAAAAGAGGAAAATCACTGCTGATATGATTTCCGAAAAGCGGTCATTTATACTTTGAAAATCCCCTTTTCCTTCCGGAAAAAATATGGTATGATAAAATATCATTATATATAAGTAAGAGATATGAACAAGAGAATAACGGAGGAAATGAGATGGAAGAAAACACAAAGACAGTGGCGGAGACGGAGGAGAAAGAGGCCGTTTCTAAAAACTTTATCGAGAGAGAGATTGAAAAAGATTTGGCTGAAGGTGTTTACAACCATGTCCAGACCAGATTTCCACCGGAACCGAACGGATACCTTCACATTGGACACGCCAAGTCCATTATCCTGAATTCCGGACTGGCAGAGGAATACCATGGCAAATTTAACCTGCGCTTCGATGACACAAACCCTACGAAAGAGAAGACAGAATTTGTCCAGTCCATTATTGAGGATGTGAAGTGGCTGGGGGCAGACTTTGAGGACAGACTGTTCTTTGCCTCCGATTACTTTGAGCAGATGTATGAATGCGCAGTTCTTCTTATTAAAAAAGGAAAGGCCTTTGTGTGTGATTTGAGTGCAGAGCAGATCCGGGAGTACCGCGGCGACTTTAACACGCCAGGCAAGGAGAGTCCTTACAGAAACAGAAGCGTGGAGGAAAATCTGCAGCTGTTTGAGAACATGAAGAATGGCGTGTACAAGGACGGAGAGAAAGTGCTCCGTGCCAAGATCGATATGGCATCCCCGAATATCAATATGAGAGATCCGGTTATTTACCGCGTTGCCCACATGACTCATCACAACACAGGAGACAAGTGGTGCATTTATCCCATGTACGACTTTGCCCACCCGATTGAGGATGCCATTGAGCATATTACACATTCTATCTGTACTCTGGAGTTTGAGGATCACCGCCCGCTGTATGACTGGGTTGTGAGAGAGTGTGAGTTTGAGAACCCGCCGCGCCAGATTGAGTTTGCCAAAATGTATCTGACAAATGTGATTACAGGAAAGAGATACATTAAGAAGCTGGTGGAGGATAAGATCGTGGACGGATGGGACGATCCGCGTCTTGTTTCCATCGCTGCCCTCAGAAGAAGAGGCTTTACACCGGAGTCTATCAGAAAATTCGTAGAGCTGGCAGGTGTTTCCAAGGCAGACAGCTCTATTGATTACGCCATGTTAGAGTACTGCGTGAGAGAGGATCTGAAGTTAAAGAAGGCCAGAGTGATGGCTGTTCTGGATCCGGTGAAACTGGTGATTGACAATTATCCGGAAGACCAGATGGAGGAGCTGACGGCGCCATGTAATCTGGAAAATCCAGAGCTGGGAGACAGGGTTATTCCATTTGGAAAAGAGCTCTATATTGAGCGTGAGGACTTTATGGAGGAGCCGCCGAAGAAATATTTCCGCCTCTTCCCGGGAAATGAGGTTCGTCTGATGAATGCATACTTCGTCACCTGCACTGGCTGCGAGAAGGATGAGAACGGCAATGTGACAGTGGTTCACTGTACGTATGATCCTGAGACAAAGGGCGGAAATGCTCCTGATGGCAGAAAGGTCAAGGGAACCATTCACTGGGTAGCGAAGGAGACAGCCGTTAAGGCAGAGTGCCGCCTCTATGAAAACCTGGTGGACGAGGAGAAAGGCAAGCTGAATGAAGACGGAACTCTGAATCTGAATCCAAACTCCTTAACTATTTTAAAGGAGTGTTATGTGGAGCCGTCCTTAAAGAATGCTGTTGCTTATGACAGCTTCCAGTTTGTGAGAAACGGTTACTTCTGCGTAGACTGCAGAGACAGTGCGCCGGAGCATCCGGTATTTAACCGCATTGTATCCCTGAAGAGCTCCTTCAAGATTACAAAATAGCACGATATAAAAAAGGCTGGAACGGAAAGACAGAAAGAAAGGGGCTTTCCGCTTCCGGCCTTTTTATATAGTTTACCAGTTTCTTCGGAATGATGAAAAGAAAGGAACTGTTTTCTTTGTCAAGGAAAAAGAAAGTAGAAAGATAGGTTTTTGTGCAATTTTTATGAAACCATCCGTTGACATTTCAAGGGGCCGCTGTTATAATCTAGATGAACAAAGCTTGTACAGAGGGTTTTGTTTTTTATATGAGTTAGCAGGGGCAGAAGATTCCCCGATTTTTTATGTTTCCAAAAATGGAATGCATTCCACGATACGGAATGACAAGTGAACAAATTTTATTAACATAATTTTTCACAAAGAAATGCGTAGCTAATTCAAAACAAAAAAAGGAGGTGCTAAGGAATATGTGGACTCAGTCAACCATGAGCTTTCCCGAGTCAATTGTTATGTCTCTTCTGGGAATTTCAGTAGTATTTATTACTCTGATTGTACTTGCCCTGGCCATTGTCATCATTTCCAAGATTCTGCGCGTAGTTATCAAGGATGAGGTGAAGCCAGCCGCTGCTCCGGTTCAGCCGGCTGTTTCGGATGAGGAAGACAAGGAAACCCTTGCGGTACTTATGGCTGCTATTGGAGCAGATCTGAATTTACCGCCAGAAGAGTTTAAAATTGTGAACGTGAAAGAGATGAAGTAAGCGTTCGCTATTGGGAATGAAAGGAAGGTTTAGCAAATGAAATACACAGCCACACTTAACGGAAAACAGTATGAAGTAGAACTTGAAAGAGTAGATGAATACAGCCCGATTCCGCGTTACGGCGAGGCAGCACCGGCTCCGGCAGCACCGGCAGCAGCGCCTGCACCTGCAGCAGCACCGGCTCCGGCAGCAGCACCAGCTCCGGCAGCAGCTCCAGCACCTGCACCAGCACCAGCTCCGGCAGCAGGCAGCACAAATGTAGAAGCTCCAATGCCAGGAAAGATTCTTGACATTAAGGTGGCCGCAGGACAGGCAGTAACCTATGGGCAGGTTCTTCTGACCATGGAGGCTATGAAGATGGAGACAGAGATTGTTGCACCGGCAGACGGAACAGTCGCTTCTATCCTTGTTAAGAACGGCGATATGGTTGAGACAGGAACAGCTCTTGTAGCACTGAATTAGTGAACGCAATTCTCAAGTGAAAGGATGAAAAGTAATTATGAAATATGTAGCTACAATCAATGGAAAAAGATATGAAGTTGAGGTAGAGAAGGTTGATGCGTACAAATCCCTGGATCGCAACGGCGTAGCAGCTCCGAAGGCTCCGGTACTTGCAGCATCTGCTCCGAGAGCAGCAGCTCCGGCTCCGGCAGCAGCGGCTCCAGCACCTGCACCAGCGGCTCCAGCACCGGCAGCAGCTCCAGCACCGGCAGCAGCTCCAGCACCAGCAGCAGGCGGAACTACTGTAGAGGCACCGATGCCAGGAAAGGTTCTTTCTGTAAAAGCAACTGTTGGACAGGCAGTTAAATTCGGTGAGCCGTTAGTAATCATGGAAGCTATGAAGATGGAAACAGAGATTGTTGCACCGGCAGACGGAACAGTCAGCCAGATTCTTGTAAACACAGGTGACGCTGTAGATACAGGAGCTGCAATGGTAATCCTGAACTAGGAGGTACGTGATGAACTTTTTCTCAATTTTAGGGGAATTACTGGCACAGTCCGGTTTCGCTGCATTGACATGGCGTAACTGCGTAATGTTCCTTATTTCCTTTATCCTGTTATATATGGCAATTAAGAAGCAGTATGAGCCGCTTCTGCTTCTGCCTATCGCATTTGGTATGTTCCTTGCAAACCTGCCTCTGGCAGATCTGATGAAGGAAGCAGAACCTTGGTATACACAGGGTGTTCTGCGCATTATCTACATGGGTGTTAAGTCCAGTCTCTTCCCATGTCTGATTTTCATGGCAGTAGGTGCGATGACTGACTTTGGTCCTCTGATTGCGAACCCTGTCAGCCTTCTGCTCGGTGCTGCAGCTCAGCTTGGTATTTATGTAGCATTCATGCTGGCTAATGCAACAGGCCTCTTCACAGTAGGTGAGGCAGCTGCTATCGGTATCATCGGAGGCGCTGACGGCCCGACAGCTATTTACGTAGCAAACAACCTGGCACCGGATCTGGTAGCCCCGATCGCCGTTGCCGCTTATTCCTACATGGCCCTGATTCCTATGATTCAGCCGCCGATCATGAAGCTCTTGACAACAAAGAAAGAGCGTGCTACAGCGATGAAGCAGCTCCGCAAGGTAAGCAAGGTGGAGAAAGTGGTATTCCCGGTATTCGTAGTACTGTTCTGCTCCTTACTGCTTCCGTCTGTTGCTCCGCTTCTTGGTATGCTGATGCTTGGAAACCTGTTCCGTGAGTCTGGAGTAGTAGAGCGTCTTTCTGACACTGCTCAGAACGCACTCTGCAACATTGTAACTATCATGCTTGGTACAACAGTAGGCGCTACAGCTAACGGTGAGATTTTCCTCCGTGTGCAGACAATTGCTATCGTTGCCATGGGACTTCTGGCATTCTGCTTTGCTACAGTAGGCGGTGTGCTTTTAGGAAAACTTCTTTACATTGTAACAGGCGGCAAGATCAATCCTCTGATTGGTTCCGCTGGTGTGTCTGCCGTTCCGATGGCAGCCCGTGTATCACAGACAGTAGGTTCTAAAGAGAACCCGACCAACTTCCTGTTAATGCATGCAATGGGACCAAACGTAGCCGGTGTTATCGGCTCTGCAGTTGCAGCTGGTTTCTTCATGCTGATCTTCGGCTAGGAAGTTCCATACGAAGGATGACGTTCAGGACGGCGGGCAATTTGCGCGTCGGCCTGGGCGGTTATCTATATAAAAGGTAACAATGGTGTTTACCAAAAAATTATAAAGGAGGCTTTATTGTGGCTAATAAAGTAATGACATTACAAGAGGCAGTTGCAAAGTTTGTTGAAGATGGCGACGCTATCTCCTTCGGTGGCTTTACAACCAACAAGAAACCGATGGCTGCTATCCGTGAGATCCTTCGCCAGGGTAAGAAAGACTTCATTGCATATGCAGGTCCTGCAGGATCCGACTGGGATATGCTGATTGGAGAGGATCGCGTAAAAGCATATATCAACTGCTATACCGCTGACTCCGGTGTTACTAATGTTTCCCGTCGCTTCCGTAAAAAAATCGAGGCTGGCGAGTTAATCTATGAGGATTACTCTCAGGATGCTATTATGTACATGCTTCACGCATCTTCCTTAGGACTTCCGTTCTTACCGGTACGTTTCATGATCGGTTCCGGTCTGGTTGATGAGTGGGGAATTACAAAAGAGGTTCGTCAGACAATCGAAAAGCTGCCAAACGACAAATTTGTGTACATGGACAACCCATTCAACCCAGGTGAGAAGACTGTATGCCTTCCAGTTCCGAAGCTGGATACAGCAGTGATCCACGTTCAGAAAGCATCTCCAGACGGCACATGCATCCTGCTGGGCGATGAGTTCCACGATGTAGATATCGCCTGCGCTGCAAAGAAAGTTATCGTTACATGTGAGGAGTTAGTAAGCAACGAAGTAATCCGCCGCGATCCGACTCTGACAAAGATTCCTTGCTTCGCAGTTGACGCTGTATGCGTGGCTCCTTACGGCGCATATCCGACACAGTGCTACGGCTACTATGATTATGACAACGCTTTCCTGAAAGCATACGGCGCAGCCAGCAAGACAGAGGAAGATTTCAAGGCATTCTTAAACGAGTACGTTTATGATGTAAAGGATCACGAAGAGTTCCTTGAGAAGATCGGTGTAAATCGTCTCCTTAAGTTAAAAGTATCTGATGGCTTTGGATATGCGACAGATGTAAGCAAGGAGGATTAATCATGGCTGACTACACAAAGTATACAAATAAAGAGATGCAGGCTATTACGCTTGCACAGCAGATCACAGATGACAACATTGCAATCGTAGGTACTGGTCTTCCGTTAATCGGCGCTTCCGTTGCAAAGCGTTTATTTGCTCCTAAATGTAACCTGATCGTTGAGTCCGGTCTCATGGACTGCTCTCCGATTGAGGTTCCCCGTTCCGTAGGTGATCTTCGTTTCATGGCTCACTGCGGATGCCAGTGGCCGAACATCCGTTTCATCGGATTCGAGACAAATGACTGGTTACATGACAATGATCGTATCGTAGCTTTCATCGGCGGCGCTCAGATCGACCCATACGGAAACGTAAACTCTACATGTATCGGCGATTACCATGCACCGAAGACACGTTTTACAGGTTCCGGCGGCGCTAACGCAATCGCTACCTTCAACAACACAATCATCATGATTCAGCATGAGAAGAGAAGATTCATGCAGAAGATCGATTACGTTACAAGCCCAGGCTGGATCGACGGACCTGGCGGACGTGAGAGACTGGGTCTTCCGGGCAACCGCGGACCTTTAGCAGTTGTTACAGACCGCGGTATCTTAAAGTTCGATGAAGAGACAAAGAGAATGTACCTTGCAGGCTACTACGAGACATCTTCACCGGAAGACATCATTGAGAATACAGGCTTTGATCTGGACGTATCCAGAGCAGTGAAGTTAGATCCTCCGTCTCCGGAAGTAATCAAGATGATCCGTGAGGAGATCGACCCAGGTCAGGCATTCATCCAGGTTCCGAAGGAGGAGCCGGAGGCTAAATAAGCCGGGTTCTGCACGAAAAGAGAAGAAAGGGGCGTGTCACCAGGCACACCCCTTTCAAAAATAAATCTAATATAGAAGCTGAAGTTGAAATAATTTAAAAGAATAGGAGATTCAACATGAATATGTATTCTATGCCTGGATATTTCCAGAATATGCCGATCATTGGTAAGAGTCTGGTAAACCAGAATCCAGAGAACGAGGAGAGCTTAAAGGCTGTTGAGCAGGAGATTCACGAGTCTATCGAGAAGGCTCTGGCAGCTGGTATTACTTCTGAGGAGAAGTTAAACGAGCGCGGACAGTTATCTGCTATGCAGCGTATCAACGCTTTAATCGACGCAGGCACATGGTGCCCGTTAAACAGCCTCTTCAACCCTGAAGACAACCGTTTCGGCACAACAAACATTGTAAACGGTCTTGGACGTGTAGACGGCAAGTGGGTTTACATTGTTGCATCTGACAACAAGAAGATGGCAGGAGCATGGGTTCCAGGACAGGCAGAGAACCTTCTGCGTGCTTCCGATACAGCTAAGATGCTTCACCTTCCATTAGTATATCTGTTAAACTGCTCCGGCGTTGAGTTCCCGAACCAGGATAAGGTATATCCGAACAGACGCGGCGGCGGTACACCATTCTTCCGCAACTCCGAGTTAAACCAGTTAGGCGTTCCGGTAATCGTAGGTATCTACGGAACAAACCCGGCAGGCGGCGGATACCACAGCATTTCCCCGACTGTTCTGATTGCACATCAGGATGCCAACATGGCAGTCGGCGGCGCTGGAATCCTTTCCGGTATGAACCCGAAGGGCTTCATCGATGAGGAGACAGCTGAGGGCATTATCGCAGCTCAGATCGAGAACAGCAAGCAGCACGTTCCGGCTCCTGGTTCTGTGCCGATCCACTACGATGAGACAGGCTTCTTCCGTGAGGTTTACGAGAACGATTTAGGCGTAATCGAAGGAATCAAAAAGTACATCAGCTACCTTCCGGCTTACAATCTGGAGTTCTTCCGTGTGGACACACCAAAGGCTCCTCAGTTCCCGGCAGAGGATCTCTACAGCATCGTTCCGATGAACCAGAAGCGTCCTTACGATATGTACGAGGTTATTGCACGTCTCTTCGACAACAGTGAGTTTGCTGAGTACAAGAAGGGATACGGTCCGGAGATGATCACAGGTCTTGCAAAGGTAAACGGCCTCTTAGTAGGTGTAGTTGCCAATGTTCAGGGTCTTCTGATGAACTATCCGGAGTATAAGCAGAACTCTGTAGGTATCGGTGGAAAGCTCTATCGTCAGGGATTAATTAAGATGAACGAGTTCGTAACACTGTGCGCACGTGACAGAATCCCGTTAATCTGGTTACAGGATACAACAGGTATCGATGTAGGCGACGAGGCAGAAAAGGCTGAGTTACTTGGTCTTGGACAGTCCTTAATCTACTCCATCGAGAACTCCAAGCTTCCGTCCTTAGAGGTTACAATCCGTAAGGCCAGCGCTGCTGCTCATTACGTTCTGGGCGGACCTCAGGGCAACAATACAAACGTATTCTCCCTGGGAACAGGCGCATGCGAGTACTACGTAATGCCAGGCGAGACAGCTGCAAACGCTATGTACTCCAGAAAGCTTGTAAAGGCTAAGAAGGCAGGCGAGCCGCTTCAGCCAATCATTGACAAGATGAACGACATGATCAACATGTACACAGAGAAGTCCCGTCCGAAGTACTGCACAAAGACAGGTATGGTAGACGAGATTGTAGACATGACAGATATCCGTCCGTACATCCAGGCCTTCACAGAGGCTGCTTACCAGAATCCACAGTCTATCTGCCCATTCCATCAGATGATCACACCAAGGGCAATCCGTGAATTCGAGACATTCAAGAAGTAATAAAAACGCAACGAAAACGTATAATAAATTAGCCTGAACAGGGCGCATAAATGATAGTGATAGCATGATAGAGTCGGGTAAAGGAACTGGAAACCTTTACCTGACTTATCGTGGTTATGGCTC
>CAUCIO010000071.1 GCA_958442925.1 uncultured Clostridium sp.
AATGTCGATCAGCTCCATATTGGCCTCCCAGTAGGAACCCAGAGTTCCAACATCCTTCCAGTATCCATTATACTCGTAGGCGAATACTCTCTTTCCGCCGGAGAAGCAGTAAGGGATGACGTGTTTTCCAAAGTCACAGCCCGGTTCCTCAGAGAGCTTAATTAAAGCGTCTCTCAGTACAGGCCAGCTGAATATGTAAATACCCATAGACGCCAGGTTACTTCTTGGATTTGCAGGTTTTTCTTCAAATTCTGTTTTGCTCATCCGTGATCAGGATTCCGAAACGGCTTGCTTCTTCAATCGGCACAGGCATAGCTGCGATTGTAATATCTGCATTGTTTGCCTTGTGGTATTCCAGCATTACCTCATAGTCCATCTTATAAATATGATCGCCGGAAAGAATCAGGACATAGTCCGGGTTATAATTTTCCATGTACTCCAGGTTCTGGTAAATGGCATTGGCCGTACCTGTATACCAGTCGCTTCCTTTGCTTCTTTCATATGGCGGAAGAACGGTAACGCCTCCCACATTGCGATCAAGATCCCACGGAATTCCAATTCCGATATGCGCGTTTAAACGCAGCGGCTGATACTGGGTCAGAACTCCTACTGTATCTACGCCGGAATTAATGCAGTTGCTCAGAGGAAAGTCAATAATTCTGTACTTTCCGCCAAAAGAAACTGCCGGCTTCGCCACTTTCTGTGTCAGCACGCCGAGACGGCTGCCTTGTCCTCCTGCTAAAAGCATAGCTATCATTTCTTTTTTGATCACGATATCACCCCTTGATGTATATTTGCTTGTGTGCTTTAATGTTGTAACGCTTATTATACCATACTTTTTATAAAAAGTACACAAATTACCGAATGATTTTATCTATTTTTTGTACATTTTCCGACATTTTATGTGTCCTGTCGCCAGAAAACACCAAATTCAGCTGTTTCCTGTACTTTTCAGCCTTCGCGCCTTTTCCCTGATGCGTAAAAATACTGCTCTTCCCCTTGAATATACAGGAAAAATACAGTATAATGGCAACATCGGAAATTTGTTTGAAAATAGTCAAACAAAGTAACTGTTTTATTTTGAAACCATTTGACGGCTCGGGCCTCTCATCTGCGCCCGGGCCGTTTATCAAACAAAAAGGAGCACGATTATGGATTTAATTACCGTAAGAGAGATTTACAGGGACAGAGACAAATTCCTTGGAAAGGAAATCCAGATTGGCGGATGGGTGAGAAGTATCCGCGATTCCAAGACCTTCGGATTTATCGTAGTAAGCGACGGAAGCTATTTTGATACGCTTCAGGTTGTTTACCATGACAATATGGAAAACTTTAATGAGATCAGCAAGCTGAACGTAGGCGCTGCCATCCTGGTAAAGGGTACCCTGGTAGCTACCCCCGAGGCAAAGCAGCCATTTGAAATCCAGGCTTCTGAGGTAACCGTTGAAGGAATGTCTTCTCCTGACTATCCTCTTCAGAAGAAGCGCCACAGCCTCGAGTATCTGAGAACCATTTCCCATCTGCGTCCCAGAACCAACACCTTCCAGGCTGTATTCCGTGTACGCTCTCTGATTGCCTATGCGATCCATCAGTATTTCCAGGAGAAAGACTTCGTTTATGTCCATACTCCTCTGATCACAGGCAGTGACTGCGAGGGCGCCGGAGAGATGTTCCAGGTGACCACTATGGATTTAAACAATGTACCGAAAACAGAAGAGGGCAAGGTGGATTTCTCCCAGGATTTCTTTGGAAAACCTACTAACCTGACTGTAAGCGGACAGTTAAACGGAGAGACCTATGCTATGGCTTTCCGCAACATTTACACCTTCGGACCGACCTTCCGCGCTGAGAACTCCAACACTACACGCCACGCGGCTGAGTTCTGGATGATTGAGCCGGAGATGGCTTTCGCTGACTT
The DNA here is from genome assembly GCA_958442925.1 of uncultured Clostridium sp. Lineage (GTDB taxonomy): Bacteria > Bacillota > Clostridia > Lachnospirales > Lachnospiraceae > Otoolea. The sequence continues at coordinate 1,919 of CAUCIO010000071.1, forward strand.
AAATGACAACATGGCTCTGGCTGAGAGTATGTTAAAATATGTGATTCGCTACGTGCTGGAGCACGCACCGGAGGAGATGAACTTCTTCAACCAGTTCATTGACAAGGGACTGTTAGATCGTCTGAATCACGTATTAAACTCTGAATTCGGCCATGTAACCTACACAGAGGCAGTTAAGCTCTTAGAGGAGCACAACGACGAGTTCGACTACAAAGTGTTCTGGGGCTGCGATCTGCAGACAGAGCACGAGCGCTATCTGACTGAGAAGATCTTCAAGCGTCCTGTTTTCGTTACCGACTATCCGAAGGAGATCAAGGCCTTCTACATGAAGATGAACGAGGATGGCAAGACAGTGGCTGCCATGGACTGCCTGGTTCCTGGAATCGGCGAGATCATCGGCGGAAGCCAGAGAGAGGATAACTACGATAAGCTGGTTGCCCGTATGGATGAGCTGGGACTTGAAAAAGAGGACTATGGCTTCTACCTGGATCTGAGAAAGTACGGTTCTGTGCGCCACTCCGGTTTTGGCCTGGGATTTGAGCGCTGTGTTATGTACCTGACAGGCATGGGCAATATCCGCGACGTGATTCCGTTCCCAAGAACTGTAAATAACTGCGAATTATAATCAGAATAATTCTGTTTGTTAAGTTGACATAATACAAACACGATGAGGGCATCTCAAAGACGGCGGCACGCCTTCCCTGAGGCGCCCTTTTCTTCTGAGCGGGAGAATCCTGTTTGATTCCCCCACCAGGAACTGCTTTAGAAAGGGGGAATAATGCCTTGAAATTTATTCATACCGGAGATATCCACTGGGGCATGGCTCCTGACAGCGATAAACCATGGAGCAGAGAGCGGGCCAGAGATATCCGTGAAACCTTTGCCGCCATTATCGGAAAGGCCGGGGAGCTTTCTGTAGATTTTCTGTTTATCGCCGGAGATCTGTTCCACCGGCAGCCGCTTTTAAAAGATTTAAAGGAGGTCAACTACCTGTTTTCCACGATTCCCGATGTCCAGGTAGTAATGATAGCCGGAAATCATGATCGGGTTCGGAAAAGCTCTGCTGTTCTGAGCTTTAACTGGGCGCCCAATGTCACCTTTCTGTCAGACGAGGAATTTTCCTCTGCCTATTTTGAAGATCTGCACACAGAGGTAACAGGCTTTTCCTACTGGACTTCTGAAATTACTGAAGCCCGGTTAAACGATATCTCAGCCCCTGACGACGGGCTCATCCACATCCTTTTAGGCCACGGAGGCGACGCGAAACACGTGCCTATCGATAAGGAAGGGCTTCTTAAATCAGGTTTTTCCTACGCCGCTCTGGGGCATATCCACAAGCCTGAGATCTCTCAGAGCCTGAGAATGGCCTGGTGCGGCTCTCCGGAGCCCCTGGACAAGACGGAGACGGGACGCCACGGCATTATCTATGGGGAAATCAGTGAGACCAGCCTTCGGATTACCAACCTGGAGTTTATTCCCATGGCGAAGCTTCAGTACATTCCGCTCATGGTCAATGTGACGCCCAACACCACCAACACAGAGCTGTTTCTGCGAATGTCCCAGGAAATCGAAAAACGCGGGTCTGAAAATATTTTCCGTTTTCGCTTAAAAGGCATGAGGGATCCTGATATTTCCTTTGATTTAGAATCTTTGATGATGCGGTACAGAATTGCTGATATCTTAGATGAATCAGAGCCTCAGTACGATTTCAGCGCCCTGTTTGAGGAACACCCCAGCGATATGATCGGTTTCTATATCAGGGCGCTTCAGAAGCCGGATATGAGTCCTGTGGAAAAAAAGGCTCTCTATTATGGCATCCACGCCCTGCTGCTCACTACGGATGAAAGGAGTTAAACCATGCGTTTTCTGGATCTTTATATTAAAGGCTTTGGAAAATTCCACGACACTTTTGTCTCCTTTGAAGACGGGCTGAATCTGGTTTACGGAAAAAACGAAGCCGGGAAGTCCACCATTCACACCTTTATCCGCGGTATGCTGTTCGGCATTGAGCGGCAGAGGGGGCGGGCGGCAAAAAACGATCTTTACAGCAAATATGAGCCCTGGGAAAACAGCTCCACCTATGAGGGACAGCTGCGTCTGGAATCCGGCGGCACTATTTACCGGTTCGAGCGGAGTTTCCAGAAAAATAAGAAGGAGTTTATCATTGTCAATGAAACTACAGGCCGGGAAGCAGAGCCTACCAAGGCTCTGTTAGATGAGATCCTCTGCGGACTCAGCGAAACTGCCTACAACAATACCATCAGCATCGGACAGCTGAAAAGCGCCACTGAGGGCGGCATGATCTCTGAGCTGAAAAACTACATTGCCAATATGAACACCTCTGGAAATATGGCTTTAAACATTACAAAGGCCACTGCCTATCTGAAAAACCAGAAGCGGCAGTTTGAAAACCAGCTGACTCCGGAGGCAGCCAAAACCTACACCTCTCTTCTGGGAGAAATTAAAAATTTAGAGCGGGAAATTTCCTCTCCTGAATATGAAAATCAGCTGCGCTCCTATGCAAAAGAACGGACGGATTTAAAATCTGCCATCGAAAAGAAGCAGGAGGAGAGGGAGGAACTGCTTTGCCGGATCGAAAAGGGCCGTCAGGCACTGGCAGAGTTCGAATTTACAGACTCCCAGTCTGTTTCTGCTTACTTAAATCACGCGGAGGATATTTACCGCCAGTACCTGGAAGCAGGACAGGCCGCCTCAAAGAAATCACGCCGGGGACTTTCTGTATTTTTCGGCCTTCTGGGACTTCTGCTGCTTCTGGGAGCCGGCTACTTCTTCTGCTGGGGACTGATGCCAGGCAATTCCTTCCTGCCCTGGATGCCGGAAACCATTGATCCTCTTCTCTCCGGCGCTGCAGCTGCCGGAGCGTCGGCTGTATGCTTCTTTGCAGGGGCCCTGTTCCGCTTAAAGCTGCGCCAGGAGAAAAAAACTGCCGCTCTGTGCGCTTCTAATCTGTCCGAGATTTTCAGACGCCACCTGGGAGACGGCACTATCTCTGAGAAGGCCATGGATGCCCTCAGAAGCAGAATGGACGACTTTATAGACCTCTGCTCCATGATTGTCCGCTCCGAGGAAACTGTACGGCGGCAGATGGACGATGTAGAACAGCTGCAGGGGCGTCAGAATCAATGCTCTGAAATCATCGAACAGCAGCAGCGGGTTCAGTGGGAGCTGGAAAAGAAGCTGGAACATCTGGCAGAGCTTAAGGATCAGGCCTCCGCCCTGCGCCAGATTATCGCAGAAAATGACAGGATACGGGAGGAAATCGCAGCCATTGAGCTGGCTCAGGAAACCATGAAGGAGCTTTCCATGTCCATCCGTGATTCTTTCGGCCTCTACCTGAACAAAACAGCCTCTGAGCTGATAAGCGGCATTACCGGCGGTCTCTACACCAGCATGAGCATTGACGAAAATCTGGGAGCATTCTTAAACACCAGAAGAAAACTGATTCCTCTGGAGCAGGTCAGCAGCGGCACGGCAGATCAGATTTACCTGGCTCTCCGCCTGGCGGCGGCACGGTTTATTCAAAACGGAACCGATTCCATGCCTCTGATCTTCGATGACAGCTTCGTACTCTATGACGACGACCGGCTGCGGCAGGCCCTGCGCTGGCTGTCCGAGGCATACAAAGGGCAGATTATTATCTTCACCTGCCACAGAAGGGAGCTGGATATCCTGAAAGAGGAAGAAATTAAGCACCATGTGGTGAAAATTTAGGGGACAGCAGGGCCACCACTGCATTGGGGCGGGCTGCCTCCCAGGCCAGGGTAAAGGAATCTTTTGTTCCCGCCGCTTCTATTACAGAGTCGGCTCCTCTTCCCTCTGTCAGGCGTTTTACGGCCTCAGCAGCCTCTTTTCCCGTCACAGTCAGATATTCGTCTGCCAGATGGTTTTCCCTGGCTGTTTTCAGCCGTTCTTCATTGGGGTCAATGAGAATTACCTGTCCGGCTCCCAGATAGGCCGCTGACTGAGCCGCACACATGCCTACCGGACCTGCTCCGATGACAGCGACCGTATCCCCCGGCTTTATCTCGCACAGCCTGGCTCCCCAATAGCCGCTGGATAAAATATCTCCTGTAAAGAGAGCCTGCTCCTCTGTCAGTCCCTCTGGAATCCTGTAAAGGCTGGTATCTGCCAGGGGAACCCGCACATACTCCGCCTGACAGCCGTCTATGGTACAGCCTAACATCCATCCGCCCTGTTCACAGTTGTTGACAAAGCCTCTGCGGCAGTACCAGCACTCTCCACAGATGGTCTCACAGTTTGCAGCAACCCTGTCCCCCGGCTTCAGGATTTTAACCTGGGATCCTGTCTCTACAATCTCTCCTGCAAATTCATGGCCCAGGATCACCCCTTCTCTGGCTCTGGGAACAGCCCCGTTTCGGATGTGCAGATCGCTGGTACAGATGGTAGAGCGCGTCACCCGGACAATGGCATCGGTCGGCTCCTCGATCACAGGAACCGGCCGTTTCTCCAGTCCCAGCTTTCCGATTTTCTGAAATACTAATGCATTCATTGTCTTCTCCTGCATTTCCTTCTCCCCTTTTTAATCAATCTTCTGTAAAACTATCTTTATTGTAGTATAGAGGCTCTGCAAAGTCCATGAAAATATAAAAAGATACCGTCTACAGCAGACCTGCTGATCTTAAAACTGCTATAAAACCGAACAGCGTAAAAACGGAGAAGAACGTGGAAATAAATGTAATCTCGCCTGCCAGCTGATGATCTCCTCCTGAGCGCAGAGCCATAGCCGCGCAGGAAGCGGCGCAGGAGCTTCCAAATAAAACAAGGATCGTCAGAAGAGGAGGCCCGGAATATCCAAGCATAATTCCTCCTGCTACAAAAATACCAGGAACGATAACCAGCCTGATGAAGCTTGTAATAAGAGAGAATCTGAGATTATTCTGCGCATTGGCAAAGGAAAACTGCCCGCCCAGCATTAAAAGAGAAAATGGAGTCGCAATATCTGCCAGATAGTTCACCGTCTTCTCCGCAAAAATCGGAAGTCTGATTTCAAGTCCCAGACAGATAAGCCCCAGGCTCAAAGCAATAATATAGTGGTTTTTAACAATTTTAAGGAAAACTGTCTTAAACGAAAGCTTGACTCCATTTGTCTCATCAAAAACTGCAAACACAATCACCGATGCAATAGTAAACATCGAGATCACAGGAGCGATCAGAAACGCTGCACAGTCAGCTCCCTCCTTTCCATAGGTGCTCTGCAGAATCGAAAGGCCGACCAGCATTACATTGCTTCTGAAAATGGCCTGCACTACGGTTCCGATCTTCTTTTTCTCCTTAATAAAGAGCGGAACAATAACAGCAGCGGCAGCGATGACAAAAAGATTCCCTAAAAAACAGTACCAGAACAGCCTCATATCGCCGACATTTGAACGATCTGCCGTATAAACGGATCGAAACAGCATACACGGAAGCAGAAGATCAAAGCACAGTCCCGTTGCCTGAGTCACAAAGGAGCCAGTTATCATCTCTTTTTGTCTCAAATAATATCCCATCATGCCCATCAGAAAAACCGGAGCAATAATATTAAAGCTAAAAAGTAAACTTTCCATACGGATACTTCCTTTTTATTCAAACCCGATTAACAGTAAAAATACCACCTGCATCAGCCACGGCCAATGCAGGTGGTACTGAAAATTCACTGGCTGCTAGCCGGCCAGAATAGGAACACCGGGGCCAAGAGGCAGCTTAAAGATCCACCAGATAAACGCCAGTGCAAGATTGGCAATCAGCGCAGTAATTGCATATGGCATACATCCGGCAAATACAGTTCCCATACCAGGCGTCTTATCTTTGTCTGTGTTATATTTAATCAGCAGCGCCACAATAAGGGCAACATCAGCGGAAATCGGAGCAATTGCATTCGTTGCAGAATCTCCGATGCGGTAGGCAACTGTGGCCCAGGATGGGCTGAATCCAACCTTGTGGAGCATGGGAATCAGAACAGGAGCCAGCATAATCCATTTTGTAGAGCCAGAAGTCATAAACAGATTCAGGAACGTAGAAAGAAGCACAATAATTACGAAAAGCCCAAATCCGCCAAGACCAGAAGACTCCAGCCACTTTCCTCCCACAGCCCCCAGGTAGGTAGGAATGTTGGATGCCTTGAACAGATACAGGAACACAGATGCCGGAAGGGCAATAACCATGAAATTCACTAAAAGATCAAGACTTTTTACCAGCATTCCCGGAAGTTCCTTCCAGCTCTTAATAGCACCTGACGCACGTCCGTAAACGACGCCGACGAGCAGGAAGAAGAAAAACAGGATAGTTACAATGCCGCTGAGTAGAGGGGACTTAGGAATCAGTGTTCCGTCTGCAGCCCGCAGATAAGATCCCTTAGGGATACAGGCAGCAATTAAAAGCACCACAAACAGCAGGGCAGCAAGACCGGCCTTTTTCAAAGCCTTCTCTTCCACCGGAGACAGCTCAGCCTTATTTTCTTCCATACCGATCAGGGACAGAGCCTTTGGCTCTCCCAGATAAGGCCTGACAAACTTAACGGTAGTGAATGTAAACGCCACAGTCAGTACAAATACTGCTGCAAACATAAAATAGTAGTTAGAAAGAACGTGAACCGTAGAGGTATCGATTCCAACTGCTTCGCAGACCGATTTGTTGACTCCTGCAAGGATAATATCCAGATCGCCAATGGCCACGCACGCCGTGTACCCGGCATTTCCTGCCGCATAGGACAGCAGAATACCAAGCCATGGATTATATCCCATTGCAGCGAATACAGATGCAGAAATTGCCGCCATAGCCAGATAACCGCCGTTAGATGCGATATTGGCATTAATCGCAATAAACGAAAGGATGGCAAAGACAAGCGTCGGGCTGGCTTTGCCCAATGTCTTTTTAATCAGGGCATTGAAAAATCCCACTCGTTCTGCCAGCCCCAGAGAAAGAATCAGCGTTCCAATCAGCATCATGGGCGAGAAATTGTAGTAGATAGAAGGCATCTGCTCCAGAAGATATCCTATAGTTTCCCGGTTCCAGAGACTTTGAATGGTGACTGTTTCAATATGAGGCAGGCCGCCGTCCCGCGCCGCCTGCTCTATGGTTGTGCTCGCTCCTGAAAAAATAATAGAAAGCACAAAAGCAAGAATAATTAATAAGCAGAATAAGTAAAATGGATGGGGCAGCTTATTTCCTACCACTTCGATTCCATTTATAAATTTATAAAAAAGACTCTGCTTTTCTTTTTTCACTTTTTGTATCGCATTATCCATAATGAACTCCTTCTCTCTCCATCCAGAGAAAAACCGGCTTTACTTTGCCTGATATACAGTTTCACCGCCTAATACTGTTCTTAAAACTATGGTATTTTTAATATCATCTGCCGGACACGTCATAACATCCTGATCAATCACAACGAAATCGGCAAGCTTCCCGGTCTCAATACTTCCCTTCAGGTTTTCCTCAAAAGAAGCCTTAGCGCCGTTAATCGTAATACCTTTTAATGCCTCTGCCCTGGTCATAGCCATTTCCTTATACCAGCCGCCCTCCGGCTCTCCACTGCGATCCTTTCTGGTAACGGCAACGCACATATTGAGCAGAGGATAGATCGGATCAATCGGAGCGTCAGAACTGATAGGAAGAACATCGGATCCTGCATCAATTAAAGCTCTCCAGGCGTATGCTCCCTTGATCCGCTCCTCTCCGACCCTGCTCACAGCAACTGTTTTATCTACTCCAATGGCAATCGGCTGCATGGATGGGATCACATGCAGTTTCGCAAACCGGGGAATATCCTCCAAACGAAGAATCTGAGAATGCTCGATTCTGAATCTATGATCATAGGGAGGGCGCTCACTGAAAACTGCTTCGAAAACGTCCAACGCCTGCTTATTACAGGCATCTCCTATAGCGTGGATTACCACCTGGAAATTATGGTCAGCCGCCAGATGGACAAGCTCATAAAGTTCTTCGTCTGTAAACTTTCCATTTCCCTTATGTCCCGGCCTGTCTGAATAATCGTCAAGCATCCAGGCGCTTCTTGCGCCAAGAGAACCGTCCGATGATATTTTGAATGACCTGACTGTCAGCCTGTTATCAAATTTTCCGATTTTCAGGCCTGTCTTAAAATATTCACCGGCCTGATCCAGAAGCTGTTCATAGGTAGGTCTGCCGGGAGCACGGAACATGCCGCAGATCCTGACTTTCAGATCGCCAGCCTCATAGGAATCCTCCCACCGTTTAATCATCGCAGGCGTGCTTCCTGCATCATGGACTGTCGTAATACCGTTTCGGAAGAAAACCTCCTGAGCCAGCAGATCCGCTTTTTTACATTCCTCATAAGTGTATTCCGGCCAGACATCAAACAAAAACTGCTGGGCGGCATCTGTCACCATTCCTGTGGCTTCCCCGTTTTCATCTCTTAAAATTTCACCGCCCACAGGATTAGGTGTGTCCCGCGTGATATGAGCCAGTTCCAGCGCCCTGCTGTTTGCCCAGGAAGCGTGTCCGCAGGCCCGCCTGATGCACACCGGCTTATCGGGAGAAACCTTGTCCAGATCCTCTTTAGTAGGAAAACTGGCTGCATTCCAGTTGCTCTCA
>CAUCIO010000072.1 GCA_958442925.1 uncultured Clostridium sp.
TGGAGGAGCTGTGCAACAGAACTCCGGAGGATATGATGAAGGTGAGAAACCTTGGACGCAAATCCTTAGAAGAGGTGCTTGCAAAATTAAAGGAGTTAGGCTTACAGCTTAACCCAAGCGAGGAGTAGAAGATACGTCTTCCATCCTCATTGAGACTGATTTATGGACAAAAAGCATCCGCCCAGTAAGCCCGAAGACGCATGGACGGATGTTCCACAAATGGAGGACATTATAATGGCAGGATATAGAAAGCTGGGAAGAACTTCCAGCCAGAGAAAAGCATTATTAAGAAACCAGGTTACAAACCTGTTATACAACGGCAAGATCGTTACAACTGAGGCAAGAGCTAAGGAAGTAAAGAAGATCGCCGAGGGCTTAATTGCACTTGCAGTTAAGGAGAAGGACAACTACGATACAGTTAAGGTTACAGCAAAGGTAGCTAAGAAGGACGCTGACGGCAAGAGAGTAAAGGAAGTCGTTGACGGAAAGAAAGTAACTGTATACGAGGAAGTAGAGAAAGAGATCAAGAAGGACAGACCGTCCAGACTTCACGCAAGAAGACAGATGTTAAAGGTTCTCTACGACGTGACAGAGGTTCCGACAGCTAAGGCTGGAAGAAAGAAAAATACAAAGTCTGTAGACCTTGTAGCTAAGATGTTCGACGAGATCGCTCCGAAGTACGCTAACCGTAACGGCGGTTACACAAGAATCGTAAAGATCGGTCTTCGTAAGGGCGACGCAGCTATGGAAGTTTTACTTGAGTTAGTATAATTTCATATCTCAGCTCAGATTGAATCAAAACAGAAAACCCCTTCGGGAAGAAATTCCTGAAGGGGTTTTTCGATCTGTTTACAAATCGTCATCCAGCTGTTTCAATGAATATTCTAACAGCAGATCATTTCTGGGATACAGATCCCGGTACTGTTTCATAATGCGTCTTACGGCCTGTTTAGCCCGCTCCTGGGAATTATCCTCGTCCACCGGCAGAAGCAGAAGATACTGCTCCGAACTGTAGCGGCAGAATACGTCGCCTTTTCTCAGGGTTGTGGTAATGGCCTGGCAGAGAGAATCCATAGCCTTGGAAAGTGTCTGGGAGCGGATGGATCTCTGCTCAAGCACAGTGAGGGAGAAGAGGCACAGGTAGGCGCAGCCTCCGGCTCTCGATATGCTTCGTATGGTGACGCGGCACAGATCCTTGAACACAGCGTACTCGCAGAAGTAAGCTCCTCTTTGATACCGGGGGGGGGTATTTTCTGAAAGCTGGGATAATATTTCGTCAATGTCAGATGCCTGGGCATGGTTTCCGGAGGAGATAATCTTATAAAGAGCTGTAAAACTATCGGACAGCGGTGGAAATTCTCCCGGATGATTGTAAAAGCTGTTGATAACTGCCTGATAATGGTTGACAGCTGCAATCTGGTTTCCGCTGAGATACAGGGAATAGATTAGATTATAATGGGCCGTTTCATCGTAGGGGGACAGGGCCAGCACCCGGCGGCACAGGGCAATTTGATGGCTGTAAGCTTCCCGCTGCATATAGAGCTCCATGCACAGATGAGCCATCTTCAGAAAAAGGGAGGCATAATAGGTATTGACGGGAATGACCCAGGATTCCTCAGAAGAATTAGGAAGAAATTCACCGCGGTACAGATCCATTGCCTTCAGGCAGAGAGAAATCTGCTTTTCCTGATCCTGCTCCATAAAAATCTGGCTGCACATCTCGTCAAACTGCCTGGAATCCACTTCTGCAGGCAGAGCGGGATTCCAGAGGTAAACGCCGTTCTGCTGGATCAGAAGCTCAGACGCCGGTACGGGAAGGGGAGTGAGAAGCTTTCTGGCCCGGAATACAAGAGACTTCAGGGAGCCGGAAGGGCTGGACAGCTCTGTATCCGGCCACAATATATTTACAAGCTCAGACGTAGATATCTCCCGCTTCTGGAATGCAATCAGATACTGGAGCAGGAGCCAGGCCTTTTTAGAAGGGCTGTCGCCTTCGCTGACTGTGATGCCGCCTATGGTAATGGAAAAGCCGCCGAACATTTTCACCTGTACGGCCGCTGAATGTAACATTTCTGGTTTCATGATACCTCACCTCCGCCAGTTTCATGGCTGAAAATTTCACTTTAATTATTGTAAAACGGCATCTCACAAAAGTCTAGCAAAAGTTGGAATTACCCCTTGTTTGTAACCGGCGTGTAACCGCCGCGCTTTATAATAACCGTATATTCTTAAGAAATTGTGAACATAGCAGAACCAGAACTGAAACATAATAAACGAGCAGGGGTGAGGAAATGAGAAGAATCAGAAAGAAAATCAAGAGAAGAGTGGCGGCCCTTCTGGCAGCATGCATGGTGACAACTTCCTTTCCGGGCGAAGCGTTTGGCGCTGAGGCAGCCGATTACGGAACAGACGATACTCCGGAAAATGTGGTGCTTCACCTGGATCAGGATAAGCTGAAAGCGGCAGTAGAAGATGCCGTCAGAAGCGGCGACGAATATTCAGAAAATCTTAAGTTTTACGCAGAAGATGGAAGCGATTCTCAGCCAGAGCTGTATAACCAGCTGTTCCGGGACGGAATTCTCTATGAGGTTTCCCTGGAGGATGCAGCGGCGGCTACCCCGTCAGACGCAGCGGCAGAGGACGGAGAGGTGACGATTCTGGTTCGCCCGGATCTGGGCGCAGAGACGGAGGCTGAGGGTGGAAATCAGGCCACTGCTTCTGATGCGGAAGAAAAGGCGACTTCCTCTGACAGCAAAGTATCAGGAAGAGCAACGGATTCCGATGCAGATCTTTCCGATTATGAGGCTACAGGCAACGAGCAGATTATTATCCTGTTTAGAAACGCAGGAGACAATGAGGTGATTTATCAGATTGAAGTCAATGGAAATCTGACGCCGGAGATTACCGTACCGGCCGGTTCCACTCTTATCTCTGATCTGGCCAGTGAATCTGACGCAGAGGAGCTGGAAGAAACAGAAGAAGAGCCGGCAGAAGAGCCTGCTGAGGATGGCGGCGTTCCTGGAGGCAGTTCAGGAGGAGGATCTGGAAGCGGATCCGCAGAATCCGGAACAGACAGTTCTGAGCCTCAGACGCCTTCTGAAGATGAGAAGACAGACGTTCCCTCTGAGGGAGGAAGTTCAGAACAGGAGGAAGGAAGCCAGGAGTCAGGCGAGAGTACAGATTCCGAGAAGCCAGAAGAGGGCGGTACAGAAAGCCAGACGCCGGACAGAGAGCCAGATTCCTCTGAGAATCAGGGCAGCCAGACAACAGATCCTGACACTGGAAAAGAGGAAGCAGATGGAAGCGGATCCGCAGAAAGCCATCAGGGAGATTCTTCAGAGTCAGGTTCCGGTTCTTCTGATAAAGCAGAAGGCAGTCACGACAGCAGTGAAAATAAATCAGATTCCGGAAGTAAGGATAACAGCAAGCCGGAATCTTCCGGAAGCGGAAGTGATGACAGCGCAGATAAAACTGCAGAGGCCCTTACCATTTCCAGCCACCTGGTTCCGCGTGTAGCGGCTGTTGGCCCATCTGGGGAAGAGTACGATCCGGAAGCCAGCGGACTGACTCCTGAGGAAGAGTGGGAGCTGTTCCAGGAAGAAGGAGAAGACGAGGAGGAAGAGGATTACGAGGAAGAGGAGAGCTATGAGGACGAGCTGGCAATCATGGCTGAAACATCCGACACCGGCATGGAGGGAACTGTTCTGGAACCAGTGCTGGTGAAGAGAGAGAAGTTTTCCTTCTTCGGTTCTAAAATGTTCAGAGGCCAGCCGGTAGCGGCGGCAGCCTATGTGACCACTCTGAATGGGCTGGGAACTCCCTATGCAGCAGAGTCAGAGTTTACAGTGGACTTGTTTGATTATGGAACCTTTAATGGTTGGATTGATGGAAATAAAAATAATAATACCTATGTACAGAGTAATGGAACCAAGGAGTTTAACGGATTAATCAGCGCTTCTACATATCAGAATAACGATATAGCTGGCACTACAGACTTTTTAATGGCGCCGGTGGACGGGGCACAAGGCAAGGTGAACGGAGCAACGGTACAGAGTTCCCTGATCCGCGGAATTGTGGACACACAGTATCAGGAAGGCGCAGATGGATTAAGATTTGCAGAAGGACTTCACAAACTGGAACCGTATGGAAATACAATCTTTCCGAATGAAGAACAGTATAGTGCTATAAAAGCAAACATAAGTGGCGTTGACAAGTATTTTAAAGCTTATTACAATGTAGGGCTGCCGCTGAAGAATCAGGGTGAGAATCACTATAGAATTTCATCAGATTATAATTACATCGTAGGATCCAGCGATCGGTTTGGTAACAGAAGTATCAATTTATTAAAGTATAACGGATATAGCGATCATCCATATACAACAGGAGCAGGCTTCTGGCCGTTAAATAACGGAAAACATAATGACTACTCACAACAGACAGGAAATCAGTATTTCGGTATGAAATTTTCTACTGATTTTTACCTGCCGGAAGATGGAATGTGGAAGGGACAGCCGCTGCAGTTTACCTTTACAGGAGACGATGACGTATGGGTATTCATAGACGGACAGCTGGTTCTGGATATGGGAGGACTTCACCAGAGAGTGGAGGGTGAAATTGACTTTGCAACTGGTTACACGAAAGTGAAGGGAAATGGTCATGCAAAAAAATATGTCGTGCTGGATAATTCTGGTGACCAGGTAGCACAACATACTGTTAATAACAAGTATGTAGCAGGATATATTTACGGAGACAAGAGTGTTGCTGTAGAGAATGCCTATAAGAACGGAATAAATACAGAGTATCTGGAGTCAGCCAGATGTACAGCCATTGATAAAGAAAGGAAAACACATACCCTGGATTTCTATCTGGTAGAGCGCGCTCCATATGGTTCCAATTGTACCATTGACTTTACGCTTCCAACTATGCCCAAAGGAAACTTAAATATAGTAAAGGCAGTTGAAGGCGAGGAGAAGACACCAGGACAGGACTATGCCTTTAAGATTCAGAAACAGACACCGGATGGCGGCTGGGAAGATTATGCAGGCGGAAGCTTTATGCTGAATAAAGAAGAAAAGAAGTCGTTCCCATTAGCTGAGACAGGGGTATACCGCGTAGCTGAAATTGACAATGGAGGCGCAGCGGTAACAACCTGGGGTGGAGTTGAATCTACAGAAGAGGAGGCGGATGGAACAAGCTGGCAGGTGATAAATGTTACTGATACTGCAAAAGCCTATACAGCAGTCTGCACCAACAATTTTATCGACAGAAGCCAGACTCACAGCCTGACAGTGACAAAAGAGGTAAGAGGAACAGAGACACCGACAAGCGTGAAATTCCCGTTCAACATTACCTTAAATACATCTGATTGTGAACAGGATGAGTTTAACGTAACATATGCAGTTGGAGACGGAAAAAAACAGGAAGTCAGCTTCGGTTCTGGCAAGACAGCTCAGATAGATGTTAATCTGGCAGATGATGAGTCCGTTGTGATTTCAGGTATTCCTTATGGCACACGGTATCTTGTGGAAGAGGATACAGAGGCCTTGAAGGATTCGCTATACAGCTCTGAGATGGATACTCCGCAACAGGACGAGATTACTACACAGGATGAGGCGATTACCTGGGAGAACAGTAAAAAGTCAGGCGAGTATACCTCTTTCACAGTAAAAAAGGAGGTAGAAGGTACAGCTCCGGAAGGTGAGACTTATCAGTTTGCCCTTTACCAGTTCCCGAAGGATCTGAATCAAGATGGAACTACATTCTGGGCACCCTATAAGGGCAGCTACTATGTCAACGGTTTTAAAGCGGAGAAGATTGAGAATGGCAGCTATCCGGAAGGAATGACAGGATTTGAGCTTAGCAAGGAAAAGGGGATGGAAGCTGTCATTGAAATTCCGAAAACAGAGAATGATGGAATTTTTCTGGTCCGGGAGATTGATAATGGGACGGCGGCCACCACACAGTGGGCAGTAGATGGAGAGACTGTAAATGCCTTTGATACCCCTGCTTTCCAGCTGGAAGACATGGCAGGAGAAACGCTTACCTGTACGAACAACTACACAGAAGAGCGGACATTAGTAGTAGAGAAGAAGCTGGAAGAGGGAAGTGAAAACCCTGATCCTGAGACTAAGTATGGATTCTCAGTAACAGGAGGTGACGGTAAACCACATGAAGGCTCTATCAAAGTGGGAGACTATTTTGAAGTAGCAGTCAAAAAGGGACAGAGTTATACAGTATCTGAAACCATTCCTGCAGTAAGCGGATATGTTGGAAGCCTGTCTCACGTAGAGGGGGCAGAAAAAACAGATGGAAATACTGCCACAGTCACAATTGGTGATGAGAAGTCAGAGCAGACGTTTGAGAAGGCTGCTCATGCTTATCATTTTAAAGAAAAATTACATACAATAGGAAGCGGTTGGAACAAGCAGACCTATTATCAGCTGGAACTTCAGGTGGTTGAGATGGGAGAGGGTACGCCAAATTGGGGTTCTGGAACCACAGTGCTTCGTTCAGAGGAGTATCAAAAAAAGCCGGATTGGGGTGGCACAGATAACACGAACCGTACAAAGGCATTACGGGCAATGATCCAGGAGATGGAAGATTCCAGTGAACCTTATCACACAGATGGAACCTTCTATCCGGAAACAGGAGGACAGTTTGCTCTCGTTGAAGCAGTCAGTTTGTCAGACATAGAGTTCAATGACTCTCTTTCACGGGCATTCGTAATCTGCGATGGCGTCTGTTATGAGTACAATGAGTACATGAAGTTTGATGTGAAAGAAAAACTTCAGAAGACTTCTGGCGGAACAGTAACAGACATTCAGATGGTAGATGCGGATGGAAACACTGGCGTAGGCTACCATAAAGAGTCCTACAATGAGAATATTGATAATGCGGCTACAATCAGACTTCGCGTAACGCTGGATACTTCTTCTTCTGCAAAACAGTGGGTAACTTTCTACAATAAGTGGGAAGAAGGGCTGGCTCAAATGACGATTGAAAAGACAATCGATGAGGCAGATACAGAAGATAACACCTTCCTGTTTGAGGTCAGCGGAGAAGATGGAAGCAAGTTTTATACTTCGGTTGTAATTCCTGCCGGTGAGACGAAAGGAAGCCAGATACTTGAAAGTATTCCGGCTGGAACATGGGAAGTTAAGGAACTGGATCATATGAGATATGAGCTGGCAGATGGCATAGAAAATCCGCAGACAAAGGAACTTTCCGCGAAGGATCCTTCTCAGAATGTATTCAGCTTTGTTAACAGGAAAGTATCAGACGGCTATTTCTCCGATTCCTCTCTGATCCTGAATCAGGTGAACGAAGATGGAACCTACACACAGAGTAAAGACAATGGAGACACGGTGAAGGGACTTTACGAGGGCCAGCCGGCAGCGCTCCTCAGCACGAAGCACGACGACGATGGGACAGATGGAGACGGCCCGGTTCCTCCAACTAACTAGATGAAAGACAGCAGCAGGGAGGAACAGACGTGGCAAAAACAGTAACTAAAATTTGTAATTTGATTTCCACTCTGATGATTATTGCCTGCCTGGCCATCACAGCGGCGCTGATAGCGCCGCGGCTGGTTGGCCAGGAAGCGTTCGCAGTCATGAGTGGAAGTATGGAACCCTACTATCACGTAGGAAGCATCGTATATGTAGATAAGGACATTTCACCGGAAGAGATTCAGGTGGGAGATCCCATCACATTCCGGAAAGCGGACACAGCAGTGGCAACCCACCGTGTGATCGCCATAGACGAGGAGGCCAGACAGTTTACCACTAAGGGAGACGCCAATGAGGTTCAGGATATGGCTCCGGTTTCCTTTGACAATGTGATAGGAAAAGCGGGAATGTCTATTCCGCTTTTAGGTTATATTTCTTTGAATATTACTACAAAAAAGGGAATGATAGCAGCGGCGGCAGTAGTTGTAGTGTTTATCCTGCTTCAGCTGATCCCGGAAATTCTGAAACCAGAGGAAAAGGAGGGAAAATCGGATGAGTAAAATAAAATTGTGGATGCAAAAAAAGAAACCTCTTCTTTTTGCCGCTGCAGCGATTGCCGTCCTGACTGCAGGTATGTCTCTGGCATTTTTCACTGATGCAGAAACAGCTGCCAATACAATGAAGACAGGAAGCGTACAGATAGAGACAGAAGAAACAATCGATGGCCTCAAAAAAACGGATATCTCGGTGACAGGAACAGGAAAATCCCCCTGCTATGTGAGAATGCGGGTGGACGTGCCTGTTTTAAAGTACCAGGAAGAAGGAAAAACGGAAACCTTGTCTCCTACGGTAAAATACAACACACCAGATGATGGAGAAGCGACGGTATCAGGAGAAGAGTGGAACGGTTATGAAATCAGACAGGAAATAGGAACAGGAACTAATTCTTCCTCCCAGGTGAAGCTTGACACATGGGTTAAGAGGGAGGATGGATACTGGTATCTTTCTAAACCTCTCCCAGCAGGAGCAAAAGCCGTGTTATGTAACACCGTAGAGTATGAGGATCTTCTTTCCAATGGAACACTTGAGCTTCCGGCCGGTATTTCAAAGGATCAGCTGTCGATTCTGGTTTATGCAGAAGCAGTTCAGAGCGATCACATGGATGTAGGAGAGTCCAAAGGCGCAGAGGCAGCTTATGCGGCATTCCAGCAGCTGAAGACGGAACAACAGTAGGCAGCAAAAAATAAAAAAGTGTGATGAAAAGACTTGGAAGTAACCGGCATGTAACCGGAAGATTATATAATCTTAAATAAGAACAACCCCTGAAACATCCCGTTCAGGAGAATATAAAATGATTACAGGGACATGGAGGAAAAAGAATATGAAGAAAAGAACAAAACTTATCACAGCAGCTGTATCTTTAGGAGCATTAATGACAGTAGGCGGAACACTGGCATGGTTTACAGACAGCGAGACAGCTACGAACGTAGTGACAACTGGTAACGTAAATGTTAAAATTACAGAGGCTCTTCCAACTGAGGAGCAGCAGGAAGAGGGTGGATTTACTGCTGTAGAAAATGCAGACGAAGGAATTACTTATGAAGGGATTGAGCCAGGAACAGTAATTCCGAAGGATCCGGTGATCCAGTATATTGGCGCTTCAGACGCATATGTACGTTATAAAGTGGAAGTTTCTGGAATTTCAGAGGATAATGTAAAATTTATCAGAAATGGCGTAGATGTAACTGAAGTGATCATGAATATGGCAGGTGACTATATTTATTCCACAGAGATCTTTAAGCAGGGAGATTTTGTAACTCACGGAGAAAGTGTAGGGGAAGCAGTTCCATTTTTCACAGAGGTAGAGTTTTTTGGCGGTAATGAGTTAGTTGACCTTCAGGATATTTCCATTACAGTCAAGGCTGATGCTATCCAGGCAGATAACTTACCGGATGTAGACAGGGACGGCAAGATTACAGAAGCAGATATTGAAGACGCTTTTGGTGAAGGAGAGGTTGATTCCTACGAGGATAATAAGATGGTATTTGAGCAGTAATAATATATGATATCATGCATCACAGGGTATGATTGTTCGATATCAGTACATAAAACAAGATGCACATGGCAGCGAGGAGGATAGAATGCTATGGAAGTAAAAAAAATACGCCGGGCGGCGGCTGGCATCTGTACCGCGGCCATGATGGCATTAAACAGCGTCCAGTCATTCGCCGCTGCGCCTTTGGTGATGAGAGCTCCGGAAGTAGATTATAATCACAGAGCGGAAGGCGGATTTACAGTATCAGCCCAGGATAAGGATTTATTCACCAATATGAAAAATCTGGTTCCAGGCGATGTAGTGGAAAATACGGTTGACATAACAAATAACAGCGGCCAGAGTCTTACGTTTTACATGAGAGCGTATCCGGATTTCGAGGCTTCCGGCAATGGAGCCAGAAGAGACGGAGGCGGGCTTGTGACAGCAGAAGGGAAGGAGTTCCAGTCAGACCTTCTCGATATCATGAAAATGAATATTACGAAAGAAGACGGAACTTATCTTTATGGCGACAGAGATTTCTCCCAGCCAGCTTCCGGTAAAGGAACAGAGTTTGAGGAAAGTGAGTATGGAATTGTAATAGGAAGTATTCCAGCTCATTCCAGCGAGACTCTTACAGTCACTGTAAAGCTTCCTGGAGCAGAATTGGGAAATGATTATGCCGATAAGTTCGATGCGGTTGACTGGGTGTTCTATGTAGAGGGAACTGACAGCAGCGGAGACGGAGGAAGCCACGGCGGCGGAGGCGGCGGTGGAGGAAGCCACAGCGGAGGCGGCGGCAATCCAACCGGCCCTGGTATGATTACCATTACAGATGATGAAGTACCTTTAGCATCTGGAGTTCCGGGAGACGGAGATGTTAATATTACCATTGAGGATGGAGCGGTTCCGTTAGGAGCTCTGCCACAGACAGGCGATGAAACTCCAATTCTTCCAGTAGTTGCAGTTCTGGGAGTCAGCGGTATCATTCTACTGTATTTAGGAAGTTCTCTTC
>CAUCIO010000073.1 GCA_958442925.1 uncultured Clostridium sp.
TCCCTTCATGATGACAGTTTGTTTTTTCACTGTCTCTCATAAAGGGAGCATATCATGCTTTTTTTACTGCCATTATTTACATTTCCTCATTCAGCTTCGCCAGCTTAGCCGCCTGATCTGCTGCAATCAGGCTGTCGATCAGCTCGTCTAAATCTCCGTCCATAACGGAATCTATCTTGTAGAGTGTCAGCTTAATTCTGTGCTCTGTTACGCGACCCTGAGGGAAGTTGTAAGTACGAATTTTTTCAGAACGATCTCCTGTTCCGATCTGGCTTCTCCTGGCCTCGGATTCTTCATTCTGGCGTCTCTCAAGCTCTAAATCATACAGCTTGGAACGCAGAAGGCGAAAGGCCTTTTCCTTGTTCTGAAGCTGTGACTTCTCTGTCTGGCTGTAGATCACAATGCCTGTAGGCATATGAGTCAGACGCACTGCAGAGTCTGTTGTATTGACACACTGTCCGCCGTTTCCAGATGCACGCATAACATCAATGCGGCAGTCATTCATATCAATCTCAATATCCACGTCCTCTGCCTCCGGCATTACGGCTACGGTAGCTGTGGAAGTATGAATACGTCCTCCGGACTCTGTCTCCGGCACACGCTGTACACGGTGTACGCCGCTCTCGTACTTGAGCTTGGAATAGGCGCCCTGGCCAGTTACCATGAATACAACCTCTTTAAAACCTCCGATTCCATTCTCATTCAGGCTGACAATCTCTGTTTTCCAGCGCTGACGCTCTGCATAGCGCACATACATACGATACAGCTCAGAGGCAAACAGAGCCGCCTCGTCTCCGCCTGCTCCTGCACGGATTTCCACCATAACATTCTTGTCGTCATTCGGGTCTTTGGGAAGCAGAAGAATTTTAAGCTCCTGCTCCAGCTCCTCAATTCTCTTCTTAGCGTCAGCCAGTTCTTCCTTGGCTAACTCTCTCATCTCCTCGTCAGACTCCTCCTCTAAGAGAGCAACGCTGTCCTCCACATCCTGGTGAGCCTGCTTGTAATTCTTATATGCCTCTACAATCGGAGCCAGATCCGCCTGCTCCTTCATAAGTTTTCTGAATTTCTTCTGATCCTCAACCACATAAGGATTGTTGAGCTCTTCCATCAGCTCCTCATATCGGATCAGCAAATCATCTAAACGATCAAACATGGCAACCTCCTGTTTTATTATTCCTTCTTTAATCTTTCGCAGTTTCTGCCTTCACTACCCGGTCAAGCCCCGGCGCATCCTTTATTACCTGGACATTCCTGTAACCCTTCTCCTCGAGAATCCCTGTCACAGCAGTTCCCTGATCATGGCCAATTTCAAAGTAAATCCGCCCTCCTGGCCTTAAATGCTTCCTGCACTCTTCTGACAGCTGCCTGTAAAAATGCAGGCCGTCTTCCAGGCCGTCGAGAGCCAGCCTCGGCTCATGATCCCGCACTTCCGGCTCCAGACCATCCACAACAGCCGATGGGATATAGGGAGGATTCGATGCAATCACATCGTAAAGACGTCCGTCATCCTCTGAGAACAGATCGCTCTGAAACAGAGTGAAACGGCGTTCCTCCACCTCCAAAGGGTGTCCTGTTCCCGGTCTGTTTCCCAACAGAGAAACCCCATTACGGCCTTTCTGTTCCTCCCCCGTCCAGACAGACAATTCCATCCTCCAGGGCGTCTCCGACACTTTTTTCGCCTGGGAGCGAATTACGTTTTTCTGTATCATAAAAAGGCTTCTGGCATTCTTCAAAGCCACCTTTAAGGCTCCTTCTGAAATATCTGCCGCTGAAACACTTCTGTACCTTCCAAGGACAGCCAGGCTCAGCCCGATGCACCCGCTCCCGGTACACATGTCAAGAATCTCTATATTTCTATCCTGGCAGTCCTTTAAAATTTCTTCCACCAGAGTTTCTGTATCCTGTCTGGGAATCAGTACCTGTTCATTGATCTGAAAAGAAAGTCCCATAAATTCCTGGCATCCTAAAATCTGCTGCAGAGGAACTCTCGAAGCTCTCCGTTCAATGCGCTCCGCAAAGACTGCCCATCCCTTTTCAAGGGTTCCCGGATGTACAGTTCTGTTTCTGTCCATCAGAAAATGAACCCGGTCTATGGAAAAACTGTCAGAAAGCAGATACCAGGCATCCAGTCCAGCCTCTGAAACTCCAGCCTCTGAAAGCCTGGCTGCACCTGCATCCAGAAGCTCCTGCCAGGTTGGCGCTGTCTCAAAGGGATACTCTGTCACTGTACTGCTCATGCTTCCCTCCTGATATTTTTTGTTTCTTCCTGCCCGTTCTCCTGCTCTTCAAAAGCACTTAAATCTGTACCCGGAAAATTCTCCCGCAGATATGCCTTCCAGTCAAACACAGCCTCTGTAGCAGCAATAGCCACCTCTATCATGGAGTCATCCGGCTCCTTTGTGGTAAGTCCCTGCATCCACATGCCTGGACGGCTCACCAGATCCATAAATTTTGAATTGCTTCGTCCGGCCAGCTGCAGAATCTCATAGGACACGCCTGCAATCACTGGAACCAGCACAATACGGCTGGCAAATCTCATCCAGACATTGTCCACCCGGACTACCATAAAGAACAGGATGCTGATCACCATTACAATTAAAATGAAGCTGGTCCCGCACCGCTTGTGCTCCTTCGAGCTGTTTCTGACGTTCTCCACAGTCAGCGGAAGACCGTGTTCCACACAGTTAATGCACTTGTGCTCCGCCCCATGGTACATGAAGGTCCGCTTAATATCCTCCATGCGGGAAACAATTTTAATGTAGGCAATGAAAATCAGAATTCGTATTACGCCTTCTAACACTGCCATCAAACGCTCTGATTCAATCACATTGGAAAACAGCCCTGCAATGAAAAGAGGCAGCAGCATAAAAATTCCAATGGCCATAATAAAGGACAGAACCATCACAAAAGCCATCAGGGCACTTTCCAGCTTCTCTCCCAGAATTCTGCTCAGAAACTGTTCGATCCGCCCTGGTTCTGAATCCTCATCATCCTCAAAAAAGCTGGCGGAATAGGTCAGCGTCTTCATTCCTATGATCATGGAATCTGCAAAGCGGAACACGCCTCTGATAAAGGGAAGAGAAAACAGCCTCACCTTCTGGGTAATGCTCACATAGCGATCCCTTTTTACCTCTATTTCCTGGTCCGGTTTCCTGACTGCCACTGCATAATCATTCCTGTTCATCATCATGATTCCTTCAATGACAGCCTGTCCTCCGATTCCTGAATATTTCATACGATTCTCCTTATGAAAACCAAAAAGGCTGGGTTTCATGTCTCCATTAAACCCAACCCTTATTTAGCCAAGCTATTAGTTTGCGCTGATGCCGTACTTGCGGTTGAACTTGTCAATACGTCCGCGAGCAGCTGCAGCCTTCTGCTGTCCTGTGTAGAAAGAATGGCACTTGGAGCAAACCTCCACGTGGATGTCCTTCTTTGTAGAACCTGTTACGAACTCGTTGCCGCAGTTGCAGACAACCTTTGCCTGATAATAAGCTGGATGGATTCCTTCCTTCATGATTTTCACCTCTCAATTTTTCTTCTGTGGTTTCCGACCACACGTACTAATGTACCAAATTTTCTGCCGCACGCTGTGCGATTCTCTGTCTGCTGTGCAGTAATTCTACCATACACAGCCTACACAGTATAGCATAGAAAGCCTTTTATTGCAAGGGATTTTTTCATTTCTGCCGGAGAAACACATGAATCTTTCTGCCGGCACAGCACCGCCTGTTCCAGAACGATTTATTCCGCTCAGACCAGCCCATTCCAGCCCTAAATCCGTACTTTTTTAATCATATCCACAAATTCCCGGTTGTTTTTCGTTCTCGCAAAGAGATCCAGGATCCGTTCTACTGACTCCTCCGGCTTAGCCGTATTCGTAGCCTTGTGAATGATATCTACCGCCTCTGTTTCCAGAGGATTTAAGAGCAGATCATCCCGCCTTGTTCCGGATTTCAAGATATCAATGGCCGGGAAAATCCGCTTTTCAGACAGCTTTCTGTCCAGAACAATCTCCATATTTCCAGTTCCCTTGAATTCCTCGTAGATTACGTCATCCATGCGGCTTCCTGTATCAATCAGGGCTGTAGCCAGGATAGTAAGGCTTCCTCCCTCTCTGATATTTCTGGCTGCTCCAAAGAAACGCTTCGGCATATGGAGAGCTGCCGGATCCAGACCTCCCGATAACGTACGGCCGCTGGCAGGTACTACCAGGTTATACGCTCTGGCCAGGCGGGTAATGCTGTCTAAGAGAATCATAACGTCCCGGCCGTGCTCTACCAGACGCTTCGCCCGCTCAATCACCATCTCGGATACTCTCTTATGACGGTCAGGCAGCTCGTCAAAGGTAGAATAAATCACTTCCACATTCGGCCCTGTAATAGCCTCCTTAATGTCTGTTACCTCCTCCGGACGCTCGTCAATCAAAAGAATCATCAAATGCATATCCGGATGGTTGGCAGTCACTGCCTTGGCCACCTGCTTTAAAAGCGTCGTTTTTCCTGCCTTTGGCGGGGAGACGATCATACCCCTCTGTCCCTTTCCAATGGGAGACAAAAGATCCAGAACACGCATAGCAGTGGAATTTCTCATTCCTGGCATTTCCATATGAAGTCTCTCATCCGGAAAAATCGGAGTCAGGTTTTCAAAATTCGGACGCCGCTCTACTACGCTGGTAGGATATCCGTTTACTGTCTCAATATATAAAAGCGCCGCAAATTTCTCTGTAGCTGTCTTGATTCTTCTGCTTCCCTGTACAATATCGCCTGTTTTCAGATTGAAACGGCGAATCTGAGACGGGGCCACATACACGTCGTTATCTCCAGGCAGAAAATTTTCGCATCGGATAAAGCCGAAGCCGTCCGACATAACCTCCAGAATTCCCTTTGCCTCAATTCCGCTGTCTAACTCCTGTAAATCTGCTTTTACATCTTCTACTGTATTTTCCCTGTACTCATGGTTCCTGCCGTCCTGGTATCCACTTTCCTGATTCCTGATATCCTGGATCCTTCCTTCACTCCTTGCGTCCCCGCGTTCTGCTGTCTGCTGGAAGCTTCCATCCTGGCTTCCGGAGTGAAAGCCGGAATTATTCTGCTGATAGCTGCGGCCAGAGGAACTTCTGTAATTATTTCCTCTGTAATTATTTCCTCTGTAATTAGAATTGTATTCATTTCTTCCATAGCTTCTCTGCTGATAGGCCCTGACTGGACGTTCTTCCGGATCTGCTGCCTTCTCTGAAACAGCCTCTGCCGGGCGCTCTCTGTGCGGTTCACTCTCCACACCCTTCTCAGATATCTGAGCAGATGTTTTATCGTCCGCTTTTTCACACAAACGCTCAATTAACTCTGCTTTTTTCAGAGTCGTCACCCCTTTAATCCCCTGCGCCTTCGCCAGCTCTCTGAGCTGAACAAGAGGCAGAGTCTGAAGTTTTTCTCTCATATACCACTTCTCCTTATTCTGTTATTCACGCTGCTGTTTGTCATATTTGTTATGGTTTCTTGCTAAATTCCTGCCACTCCGGCTGTACTTTTTGATCTGGATACGCCAAAAACAGCGGCTGCATTGAATTTATACGATTACTTACTTTCTGGGGATTGTATAGAATTAAGACGGGTCCCAGCTTCAACATACAGAAGCCTGCTGCTGTCTGCCTCAGACAGAGCATTCTTTTATGCCTTTGCACAAAATTATTATATACTATTCTTTCAGGAATTGCAAAGATTTTATACTTTTTTCACACCTGCTTTACGCAAATATGATATGATATGATAAAAGAGGTAAGTAAAATATTCATCGAAAGGAATGGTAACTATGGATTATCTGACAATGACTATTGGAAAACAGAAAAACATCGCTCTGATTGCCCACGATCAAAAAAAGCACGAGCTGATTGACTGGTGCAACGCTCATAAAGAAATATTAAAACATCATTTTCTCTGCGGAACCGGAACCACAGCCCGTATGATTACAGAGGCTACAGGACTGCCTGTGAAAGGTTACAACAGCGGTCCCTTAGGCGGAGATCAGCAGATCGGCGCCAAGGTCGTAGAGGGACGGGTTGACTTCATCGTCTTCTTTTCCGATCCTCTGACAGCGCAGCCTCACGACCCGGATGTAAAGGCTCTGCTTCGTATCGCCCAGGTGTACGACATTCCCATTGCCAACAACAAGGCGACTGCTGACTTCCTGATTACCTCCAGCTACATGAATTCAGAATATGAACATAGGGTAATCAACTTCCAGGAAAACATCGCCAAAAGAGCTAAAAATTTATAAATATGTCATAAAAGCGGAGTCCTTTCCTGGAAAACTCAGGAAAGGACTCCGCTTTTTTATATCTGCCGCAATTAGTTTGTCAGCTTTGCTACGTTTAACTTCACACCTGGTCCCATAGTGGATGTCAGTGTTACGCTCTTGAAGTAAGCGCCCTTTAATGTAGCTGGTTTTGCCTTCAGAACTGCGTCGATAAGCGTCTGGAAGTTGTCCGCTAACTGCTCCTCTGTGAAAGAAGCTTTTCCTACTGGCACGTGGATAATGTTTGTTTTATCAAGTCTGTACTCAATCTTACCGGCCTTGATATCGTTGATAGCCTTTGTAACGTCCATAGTAACTGTTCCAGCCTTCGGGTTTGGCATTAAGCCCTTCGGTCCAAGTACACGTCCTAAACGACCTACAACACCCATCATATCTGGTGTAGCTACAACTACGTCGAAATCAAGCCATCCTTCGTTCTGGATCTTCGGAATTAACTCCTCTGCTCCTACGAAATCAGCGCCTGCTGCCTGAGCCTCGTCAGCCTTCGGTCCCTTAGCAAATACAAGGATTCTGACAGTCTTACCTGTTCCGTGAGGAAGAACTACAGCGCCGCGGATCTGCTGATCAGCGTGACGTCCGTCACAACCGGTTCTGATATGAGCTTCAATTGTCTCGTCAAATTTAGCACCTGCTGCCTTCTTAACGATAGAGATGGCTTCGGATGCATCGTAAAGATTTGTACGGTCTACTAACTTAGCAGCCTCTACGTATCTTTTTCCTCTTTTCATTATAAATAACCTCCTAGTGGTATTGTCGGGGATTGCCCTCCCACGTTTCTAATTCAACATCTCGTTTTGCAGACGGTAAGAATCTCTTACTCCTCTACTGTGATACCCATACTTCTTGCAGTTCCGGCGATCATGCTCATAGCTGCTTCTACGCTTGCTGCATTTAAGTCTGGCATCTTGAGCTCAGCGATCTTTCTGACCTCATCCTTGGAGATGGTAGCTACCTTTGTCTTATTCGGTACTGCAGAGCCGGATTTCAGCTTGCATGCCTTCTTTAATAAAACGGCAGCCGGCGGAGTCTTTGTAATAAAGCTGAAGCTTCTGTCAGCATATACAGTGATAACAACCGGGATAACCAGGTCGCCCTGATCTGCTGTTCTAGCGTTGAACTCTTTTGTGAACTGTACGATATTTACACCGTGCTGTCCAAGAGCCGGACCAACTGGCGGAGCTGGTGTTGCTTTACCAGCAGGAATCTGTAATTTAATATATCCTGTTACTTTCTTTGCCATGATAAGGCACCTCCTAATATTGTGGTAATGGCGGGATGAACCCTCCCACGAGCCTGCAAAACACAGGCCGCATCTTACATCTTCTTAACTTCTGTGAAGTCCAGTTCAACCGGTGTCTCACGGCCGAACATCTCCACGGTAATTTCAAGTGTCTGCTTGTTATCGTTGATGGACTTGATAACACCAACGGTATCCTTCCAGGCACCGGAGATAACGACAACCGCATCTCCAACCTCGTAATCGACAACTACTCCGGCTGGTTTGAAGCCGAGATTTGCCATCTCGTCCTCTGTTAAAGGAACCGGCTTGGATCCCGGGCCAACAAAACCTGTTACACCGCGGGTATTACGCACTACATACCATGTGTCATCGTTCATAACCATGTTAATAAGCACATATCCGGGGAACATCTTTTTGGCAACCTGCTTCTGGGCTCCATTCTTAATCTCGACTACATCCTGCATGGGAACGGATACTTCCAGAATCTGATCCTGAAGGCCTCTGTTCTCAATGGTCTTCTCAATGTCGACCTTTACTTTGTTTTCATAGCCTGAGTAAGTGTGAACTACATACCAATTCGCTTCTGACATAATCTCACCCTATCCCTTATGTGTGTTAGATGATATAGTGCAGCAGGAACACAATCGCTGTGTCTAAGGCTGCAATGATCAGACCTAAAGCGACAGCTCCCGAGATAACGGCCACCGTCTGCTTCTGAAGGGTTGCTTTGTCAGGCCAGATTATCTTTTTGTACTCAGCCTGAAGGCCTTTCCAAAAGCTCTTCTTGGGAGCCTTTGCGGTATTCCCTGTTTCACCCATTCTTTGTCCTCCAAAATGTTCAAGCGAACGCCTGATCCTTTATACTGGCACGGAGATTATTTTGTCTCCTTGTGCATAGTATGTCTCTTACAGAATCTGCAGTACTTCTTAGTCTCCATTCTGTCCGGATGAGTCTTCTTATCCTTGGTCATGTTGTAGTTACGCTGTTTGCATTCTGTACATGCCAGTGTGATTCTTGTGCGCACGACTTCCACCTCCACTTAAATTCAAATTTTTTCAGGCTTCTCCTCATGCTTTTGAGCATAAAAAAAAGACCTGGCTCTTCCATTCGCCCGTCTACTATACCATAAAACCCTGGATTCGTCAATATTTTGTTTTGAAATTTCGCGCCGGTAGATATACCTTCTTAAATTGATGCGCGAAGGAAAAATTTCCCTGTTCCACCTAAAGTCACCGGAATTTTTTCCTCGTGCGTACTTTTTTGGTAACTTCCAGTGGAGCAAAAAATGGAACAAGAAAATTTTCCCCTGGACATACTTTTTCGGTGACTATATCTGCGTTCTGACGCACTCAGCTCCAAAGGGCATCAAGGCCAGCTTGGCCAGCTTAAACTGCTGAAGGCCAAAGGGAATGCCAATGACTGTGACACAGAGCAGAATCCCCATCAGAGCGTGCTCTGCCGCCAGCGGAAGGCCTGACAGCACGAGCCAGATTAAATTTACTAAAAATGAAACGGCGCCGCCGCCGTATCTGACTTCCTTCCCAAAAGGGAAAAAGCTCAGAGAGGCCAGTTTAAAGCACTGAATGCCTACGGGAATACCTATAATCGTAATGCACCACAGACACCCCGTCAGACACCAGCTGAGGCCGCTGATACAGCCGCCAAAAATGAACCATAAAACATTTCCAAGACATCCCATCTGTTTCTTCCTTCTTTCTTCTGAACGATTCCTAAATCCTTATGCTTTTTATTTCCACTCAATCCGCTCTGCCTGCAGCTCCCCTGTTTCAGGGTCTTTCCAGACCAGACGCAGATCGGTCAGCCTGTCTCCACAGCTGCACAGGAATACCTCCACACCGTCTGCCGCCACTGTCTGATCCCAGATTTTCGTTATATTTTCCTGCTTCAGATTTTCAAGCAGAACCTCCGGCTCTGTTGTTTCATCGGGCTTTCTCCTGTCTTCCTGTTTTTTTACTTCCCGAAGCATCTCAAACATGGCGATTTCTTCTCCAGCATCCTCTATCTCTGCCTTCCGGCCAAACAGCTGTCCTGTTTCCATCATAATCTGATATTCTTCCGCTATGTTCCCATTTTCCAGCTGGTAGATAAACACCATTCCGTTGCGTGGAAAGATCTCTGTAGAATTCTCCTCCATATAAGACTGGTTCAGCTTCTTCATATCTGCCGCGGCCTCAACAGACCACAAATGTTCCTCTTCCTGGCGGCGCAGCAGCGCGGTTCCCCAAAGGCCATGGATTACTGCCACCCCTCTGTCATCTGTCCTTGGAGTCCAGTTCCCCTCCTCCTCTATCAGCACACCATCGCTCTGTACAGTATCCAGATAGACACGGCCAGTTCCGTCCGGATCAATCAGAAGCTCTTCTGCCTGTTTCCCAAACGACGGATAATCAGAAATTTCCTCTATACCTGTTACCTTTCCGGCTACGAAAATCGAGGTTGGGCCGTCCTCTCCTCCAATAATGCTGGCAGAATTCACATCCTCCTGTCCCTGCGTCTCTTCCGCCTCTTTTTTTATCTTTGCAGCTGTGTTATTCCCGCCTGTCCTTTCTGCCTGGCAGCCGGTACAGATCACAGCTGCAGCTGCAAGGATCATCCCCGTTCTGAATTTCATTTTCCCAAGCCTCCTTCTCCAGTATTTCTGGCCTCTTTCCGCCTGTTCTTTTCTGATTCTTTTCTGTTCTTAATGTATCACACGGGACGCAGCGGCTGCAAGGATCAAATTCCTTACATTTTTCCTAAAGGAAAGAATTCTTGTGAAAGCATTTTTTATTTCATAGAATGCAGTTTCCCATAAAAGATCGAGTAGGAGGGGATTTTTATAAATCCCCGACCTCTCACACCACCGTGCGT
>CAUCIO010000074.1 GCA_958442925.1 uncultured Clostridium sp.
CGTTTTAATCGATATCTGCATCCCCTTTTTTTCAGAGCAGTCATAAATCTGATCTAAAAATCGTGACAGGGCTTCTCGCCTGTCAGCTGCTAAAAAACCGGCTCCCCTGCCCTTAGATACCACCGTGCCGGACGGGCAGCCCAGGTTCAGATTTACCTCCCGGTATCCCAAATCTTCCAGAGTCTCCAGCGCCCTGCAGAAGGCCTCCCCATCATTAGCCAGAATCTGAGGAACCACATAGAGGCCCTCATTATGTTCCGGCAGAATATCATTTTTTTCCCTGGATGTCATGGCTTTCTTCATATGAGGCGAAAGAAAAGGAGTGAAATATTTCTTTACTCCTCCGAAATGCCTGCTGCAGGCATTTCTGTAAATATATCCTGTAATTCCCTCCATAGGGGCTAAATAGTAATTCATCTCTTTTCTACTCCTTTTCTTTTCAGCGCGCTGCGCCCTCTTTCTGTCTTTTTGCAAATCAGGGAGAAGCCCTGCACCTCCTGCCGGAGGCTGTAAAGCTTCTCCCTGTTCTTTTTATCATACATTTTTCACACTATTTTCTCGCGTACTCCGGCAGATTCTCCTCCAGGAATTCATGAGCCACATTCTGAGGCTTCTGTCCCTCCTCGTCTACCAGATAGTTCAGTCCTGCCATCACATCGGTAGACAGCACAGAGGCCAGCTGCTCTGTAATCTCGCGGATTTCCGGATATTTCTCCATGATTTCCTCCCGGAAAACAGGAACTGCATAGTAAGGCGGGAATACGCCTGCATCGTCCTCTAATACGGCCAGATCAAATTTTTTCAGCAGACCGTCTGTAGAGTATGCGTCTATTACCTGTCCTTCCTCGTTCATCAGGGCTGTATAACGGGCAGAACCGTCTACGCCCTTCTTATCAAAGCTGATTCCGTACTTCTTTTCCACACCCAGCAGTCCGTCTTCCCGGTTCATAAATGCCAGGGTAGAACAGATCGTTACCGGCTGGGGCATGGATTTCAGGTCGCTGATCGTCTTTAATCCATACTTTTCTGCCATCTCTTTTGTGGTAGAAAGCGTGTAAGTATTATTTACGTTCAGGGAATTTAAGACGTCCAGTCCGAACTGCTCCTTCATTCCCTTTACAGAATCCTGGTAAACCTGATCCACATCGGAGCTGGCAGGATTCTTTAAAATATTCACATAAAGCGTTCCTGTATAGTCCACATATCCGTCTATCTCATTGCTCTGAATCGAAGACATGCAGACAGATCCGGCTCCCAGATCCGGAGTAGTTTCCACCTCCAGGCCCAGCTCTCTCTCTATGGATTCTGCAAGCATATAGGCAAAAATCTCGTTCTCCGTAAAGTCCATGCTGGCGATCCTGATATCTGCTGTCTTCTTTGTCTGAAACAGACTGGTAACAAGAAGAGCAATCATAAGAACTACCGCTGTGACAATGACGTAAATCTCTCTCTTTTTCCGTCTGCGCTTTTCGTCCTTGTTCTTTCCCTCTAACAGGCTCACAGGAGTCACAATAGTCTCAATGGCTGCAAACACCCGGTCTACTAAGAGAGCCAGAATACAGGCCGGAATGGCTCCTGCCAGGATCATCACGTTGCTGACCGTTCTGATTCCTGAAAATACAAGATAACCAAGTCCACCTCCGCCTACATAGGCGGCCAGAGTCATCAGTCCTACTGCAGAAACGGCAGAAATCCTGACACCAGTCATAATAACCGGAAGAGCCATAGGCAGTCTCACCTTAAACAGGATCTGGCTTTTAGTCAGTCCGATTCCCTCTGCCGCCTCCAGCATCTGTTCGTTAATATTCATCAGTCCTGCATAGGTATTCTTGATAATCGGAAGCAAGGAGTAGATCACGACCAGAAAGATAGCCGGTTTCATACCGATGCCAAATACAGGAATGGCCAAACCTAACAGCGCCATACTGGGCACTGCCTGAACAATGTTGGCAAAAGCCAGCACCGGCTTGCTGGCCGGCCGGATGTAGGAAATCAGGATTCCCAGAGGCACGCCGATAAGAATGGCTGTCAGAAGCGCCAGCACCGTCAGCTCAATATGCTCGACCAGAAGGGAAATAATTTCTTCCCTGGAGGAGACAAAATAGTTCAATAATTCCTTCATGCTTTCCATTACTCCCATTATGACTCCTCCTTTCCTGAATCCGTAATAAACTGACGGCTCAGCGTGTTAATCAGTGTACTTCTTGTAATCAGTCCCTCTATAATGCCCTGGTTATTCACAACCGGAAGCGTTGAAAGATGATGTTCATCAAACAGGGTAAGCAGATCCACAATGGAGCTGTCCGGTCCTACAGAGGTAAATTCCCGGTACATAAAGTCCTCCGCCGGCTTCTTAATATCGTGAACTCCGATGAGAGATTCTGCAAAGAGAACGCCAAAGAGACGTCCCTTCTGATCGGTCAGCATCAGCGTATCGACCTTTCTTCGTCCCATAGTCTCAATACACTTGAAAATCGGCATCTTGGGATGGCAGCACACCGGATCAGGAATCATGATGTCTCTGGTCTTTATGTACTCTGGAGAAGTCCAGATTCGCTTCGGGCCGATAAAATTGCGGACAAAGTCATTAGCCGGATTCTTGAGAATATTCTCCGGAGTGTCAAACTGGGTAATTTTTCCCTCCTCCATAATGCAGATGCGGTCTGCCAGTTTAATGGCCTCATCCATGTCATGGGTTACAAAGACAATCGTCCGCTTCATGGCTGTCTGCATATCAATGAGGGCTGTCTGAATCTGCGCCCTTGTAATCGGATCCAGGGCTGAAAACGGCTCATCCATCAGAATGATCTCAGGCTCTGCCATAAAGGCACGAACCACTCCTGCTCTCTGCTGCTGCCCGCCTGACATCTCCGACGGATAGGCATCCATAAACGTAGCCGGATCCAGATTTACCATATTCATCAGGCGGATGGCATTCTCCTCCATCCGGTCCCTGTCCTTAGACTTCATCTTCGCAATAATCTCGATATTTTCCCTGATTGTCATATGGGGGAACAGGCCGATCTGCTGAATCACATAGCCCATACGCCTGCGCAGAGCGATGGTATCCATATTGGCGATGTCCCGTCCGTTAATTTCCACTGTACCTTCTGAAGGAAGAATCAGCTTGTTGATCATCTTAAGCGTAGTGGTTTTTCCGCATCCGCTCTCTCCCAAAAGAACCACAAATTCTCCGTCCGGAATCTGAAAGCTGATATCGTCAATTATTTTCTTGCCGTGAAATGTTTTGGAAACATGTTTGAATTCAATCATTGAATCACCCTCCTGCATGTTCGGTTCCCATGGGCCTTTTGGCCCGCCTGAAGTAACACAATACAGAAAAGCAAAACCGCCTGGGAAAGCAGGCGGTGAAAGGTTTTTCTGAAATAGGCATTAAAACGCTCTGAAACAGCACGTACTGCCAATACGCAAATCCTTCCAATGTCTGCGAGATTAGCTGACGGATTCGGAAAAGAAGGTTTCCTATGGCATAGGCTCTGCCAATTCACCCCAAAAGATTGGTTCTCCCGCTGCCGCGGCTGACGGCATTCGACGTTCTGCATTGATTGTATGCTATTATACAATAAATAATTCCTGAAAACAATAAAATTTGTCTTAATTTTTCTGTCAAGTTGTTACATCTGTCTGATCCCTGCTGTCTCCTGTCAGTGTCTCTTCCCCTGGGCTGCGGCAGCCTGCAGCCCAGCATTTCAAATAATCCCAGCGTCCACTCCCTCACATACAGGTTTTCATACTGGTTTGACTCCGCCTGTTCCTTTTCTCATCCAGGGGCGGCAGATGGGATTTCACCTGGCTGTTTCCATTTTCGTCAAGAATGATTCTGCCGTCCGGCCCTGCCAATGCTCTGCCCCTCTTAGTACGGATACCCTGAAGTCCCTTAAGAATCTCATTGAGCAGGTTCTCTGCCAGAAGAATTTTCTCTCTGTCTGCCCTCTCATTTTTCTGTTCAAAGGAATAATGAACCCGCACGACACTTCTGAACCTTCCTATCGTATATAGAAGATGGCGTTTCACATCTCCATGAGAGGTATCCAGACTGTGCAGATATCCATATACACCGCTTAACTCCTGTCTGGCGTAAACCTGAGCCTCCCCTTCGTCCTCTGTGCCAAAAGCGGCAAAGGAAAACTCTATTCCCTGCTGCCGTAACAGGACTGTATTTTCCTCCCTTTGTACCGGAAGCCTGATCAAATCGGAGATCCGGTCAATCGCCTGTCTCCCCAGGGCTTCCCGGCAGAATAAAAGCTCCCCCGCTTCATATCTGGACGCGCTCTTTTTTTTCATAAAAAATCTCATAGCATCCTCCTGCGCCCTGTTTTCGGCACTATTTTTCTGTCAGCTCTCCCTCGTTCGCTTCCTCTTCCTGTATCTCCTTCTCCGCCTGCCTGTCTCTGATGGATATCTCAATCACAGACTGGGGGACGTTCACAGAAAGGGCTGCAAATTTTCCTTTCTCCCCAGCTGCCTGGCAGGCTTCCTCATAAAAGAAGCGCACCAGCTCCCGGTTCAGCCTTCCGCCCCTCCAGTGAAACACAAAATAAGGCTGTTTTTTCCTGAGCACTGCTTTCAGACGCTTTTTCACGTCCTCTTCCTTTGTCAGAGAAAGCCTCTGCTCCCTGTAGTAAAAATGTTCACTGTCCGGACAGGCTGGAACGGGATAAAGAAGCTTCTGGTGATCCCGAAATATCTCCCTGTCCCCCAGGTTAAAATAGTCAAATCGAGGCGCTCCATATCTTCCCAGAGAGTTGTCAAAAGTAGCATCCAGATGATACCAGCTTTTTCCAGGCTTCACCAGGTTCCAGGCATGCCGGTACTTCACTCCCTTATCCGGAGCGGCTTCACTGACTGCAATCACAGACTCAATGTTCAAACGATCACAGAGAATTTTCACTGTTTTTGCGATCCCCTCGCACACCCCTACTCCCTGCTGAAGCGGGCCGATAATTTCATGAGAATACTGTTTCTTTAACTTATCATAGGAGACGTTTCCGCATATGAAATCGTGGATAAACTGCTCTGCCTCCTCCTTTGTCTTTTCCTGAACCTGCCGTATTAAACGGCTGATCCGGCCCTCCAGGGCCTTCTGATGCTCCTTTATCTTCTTTTTTTCAAACATATAGGCCGGCTTCATTCTCACATACTGGGAATCCTCTGTAAAACGATACTGAAAGCTTTCCACATAAAAAATCTCCGGATGATCCAGCCGGAGCCTGAAAAAGACGTCGGAAAGCTGCCTGTTCTCCAGCCTCCTCACAGAAATTTCCGGAGCAATCTCACTAAATCCGGAAAACATATTTCGATATGCCTCCTGCTCCTCACGGCTCATCTGTCCGTAGTAATATTCCTGTGCCATTGGCGTCTCTCCTTCCCTGTTTCTTAATTTCTTTCTCCTTTTCAGGAAGTATATCGCAGGCATCCTTATTTGACTGGCGACCAAATCCCAGTTCTTCTGAAAGCTTTCTGGCAAACATCTGATGCCCTTCACCTGTCCAGTGTACCCCATCGTGAGCCAGGGGAATATCCCAGTCAGACGTGTCTGCAAACTGCACTCCCAGTCTCTGTGCAACCCCTCCATAAACCGGTCCCAAAGTCTTTATTTCCCGGTCAAAGACCGCTTCATCTTCACCATATCTTCCTATATCAATCGCAGCGGGAACAATAAGCAGAATCCGGCTCCCGTCTCCGCCAATCTGCGGATGGCTCAGTGCATGCCTGAGAAATGCCTCCATTTTCTTTCCCGCCTCCCTGGCATCAGGGCGAAAGGAATTTAAAATGTCATTGGTTCCCAGCATCACCGCCAGGATGTCTGCCGGAGCGTCCTCCTCCAGAATTCTGTCAAACCGCTCCAGAAACCATCCTTCTGGAATTTCCCGTCCATTCATGCCCTCATTTACAGTGTCCCAGCCTGTAATCTCTGCAAACACCTCCGGCCATCTCTCTTTCTCTCCCAGCTGCCTCCCCAAATGGGAACCAGCGTCATATCCGAAGGTATTGGAGTCTCCAAAGCAAATCATTCGTTTCATTTATGATACGGCGCCCCCTCAATAATGCGAAAGCTTCTGTATATCTGCTCCAGCAGCACCACCCGCATCAGCTGGTGGGGGAAGGTCATCTTAGAAAAACTGAGAGCAAAATCAGCCCTGTCCATTACCTTTTTTGACAATCCCAGGGAACCGCCAATCACAAACTGGATATGGCTTTCCCCCCTGAGTCCCAGGGAGCTTATTTTCTCCGCCAGAGCCTCTGAATCCAGCATCTTCCCCTCGATTGCCAGGGCAATCACGTAAGCGCTGTCTTTGACATGGCTTAAAATCCGTTCTCCTTCTTTATCCTTGATCTGCCTCTCCGCTGCTTCGCTGGCCCGATCCGGCGTCTTCTCATCTGCCACCTGAATGATTTCCAGCTTACAGTACCTGGAAAGACGCTTCGAATACTCTGCAATGGCCTCCTCAAAAAAGCGCTCCTTAATCTTTCCCACTGCGATCACCGTAATTTTCACCGCTCTTCTCCTCCCTGTTCCTTTCCTCCGCCGGAAAGTTCTCCCCGTATCATGGCCTTTAACAGTTCTCTTGCCCTCGCCTCTGCCTCAGGCCGTCTGTTTTTTACCTTTTTCACCGGCTTTCCGTCATCCTTTCTCTGAATCCCGTAAATAATTCTCAGAAACTCTCCGGCCTCCTCCCAGGCCTCCCGGCTCTCCGGAATCAGGTCAAGACCCATCTGAAATACGTGGAACATTCCTGCGTAGACAGAGGTCCGCACCTTCACGCCTGACTTTTTGGCCTTCTCCGATACCTGCATTGTATCGCTTAACAGCACCTCATACTCTCCCACCTGCATCAGCATAGGCGGAAAGCCTGAAAAATCGCCGAACAGAGGGGAGAGATACGGATTCTTTGGATCCGCATCTCCAATATAGCTGCACTGATACAGCATATTTTCCCTGGAATTTCCAAACAGGGGATCAATCTCATAGTTGCTCTCGTAGGACTCTCCGCTAAGCGTCACATCCGTCCATGGAGACATAGTGATGACTCCTCCCGGAAGGGGAAGGCCCTGTTCTTTTAAATACATCATAAGAGACAAAGCCAGCCCTCCTCCGGCGGAATCTCCTGCAACTACAATTTTTTCCGGTTCATATCCTTTCTCCTCCAAAAGCCAGCGGTAACCGGCCACAGCATCCTCAAGAGCTGCCGGAAAAGGATGTTCCGGCGCTACCCGGTAGTCCACACTCAGCACGTCAGCGCCATAACTGATTTTAGAATATCGGACTGCAAAACGGCGGTAAATATTTTTCATAGGCCCAATGTAACCGCCTCCATGAAGCTGCAGAATCACCCGTCCTGTCACCGCCCCCTCTGGCGTCAGATATTCCATAGTGCAGGTGTTAAGCTCTACCAGCTGATAAACGTAGCCAGCCGGGCATCTCCAGGCCGGTTCTACCGGACGTTTTCTAAACTCTCCTGTCTGAATCGGCTTTTTCAGCGCTGTCTCCATTACATCGCTCATCATCTCCCGTGTCAGCCTTCCGATGGCGCTGACTTCCTCCCGTTTTTCTGCGCTCTTTCTGTTTCTCTTTCTGTTCATCCTCTATTCCTCTTTAAATATGAAACCGTCTTCCCAGCTCCCTTTTTACGCTTCTTGCTCCCACCGCCCCTGTGACAGTCAGAAGCAGAAACGCCGTGCCTGCCGTAAACAGGGACAAAAACGGCTTTGTCACCAGTCCGGCCCACCACAGAGCCAGCGGAATCATAGTAAACAGCGTAATCGCAATCTGATACATAAAATGCGCCTGCCAGTTCAGACGGTTCAAAGCCATCAGCCCGCCCACTGCAACCACGTTAAACAAAAGCACGCAGGGGATGGCATAGTTAAAGGCCCAGCCTCCATATCCACAGAACCAGTCAATCAGGGCCAGAATCACACAGGCTCCCAGGGACTGCCGGACCAGTCTCCCCGCCAGGCTGGAGTGACGCAAAATAGAAAAACGCACTGTCATAGCCGCATAGGCAATTCCTGCGATTGAAAGGACAGACCACCATTTTCCCAGCCACCTGTAGGTAACTGCGTTGACAATTCCTGTAATAACTGCTGCTGCCAGAAGCGCTCCGTAAAACCAGGGAGCAGCTTTCTTAATCCGGTTCTTCTCCTCTGTCATTTCCGGGTAATTCCCTTTATCAAATTCAGAGGCAAAAGCGCCGTTCTCCTCTCTGCCAGTCAGAATTCCTTCCCGTTCCAGCCAGCTGTACACATAGTCCGGAAAACGCCTGTCTGCTTTCACGCTGGAGAAAGTCAAATCCACAGTATCTCCAAAAGCCATCACGCCGCATTTCAGCGGCTGACGTGGCGAAACCCCTATCACCACGTGGAAATCCTCTATTTTCTCCTGAAAAGGCTCCTCCACAGCCACCGGTCCCAGATTAGACAGAGTCAGCGTATAGCCCTTGGTGTTTTTCGCAAATATCATTTCTGTAATCAGGTGTTTTAAAGCCAGAGGCGTAATTCTCACATACCACTTTTTCTCTTTGGATACATTGCTGGCAATGGTTTCCTCCAGGCGCTCCCTGACAATCTTTTCATCCATCTGGCGGCTGACTTCCAAAAGCACCTCATCAAATGACTCTGGCCTTCTGTGTGCAGGAAAGGAAATATTGGTTACAGCAAAAAAATTAGCCATAGTATCAGACTTGAAAAATGCTCTCAGATTAATGGGAAGATTGACCGCTACCGGATCTTCTTTCGTTTCTCCATCCAGGTACACCTGAATCAGGGACCACAGAAGAAGCGCCGCCAGATATTTTGTCATGCTGACCCGCTTTTCGTGGCACAGAGCCTTAAATGTTCTTAAATTCAAATAGCCATGAAAAACTGCCGTCTCTCCGAACGGCAGATTTTTTCCCTTCAGCTGAAATGCCCTTTTCTTCTCATATCCTGTATTGGTTCCCTGTTTTTCTCGGCTGTAGTGAAACAGATATCCATCGTCACTGTATCCGGCTTCTCTTTGAAGTGTTTCCTGCCTGTTTTCTTCTTCCCCTGCCGCCAGAGCTTCTTCTGCAGAAGCTTCCTGTTCTCCCAGTTTCAGGTAGTTTTCTACCAGCTTCTTTAGAAAATTCATAGCTCCCATGCCGTCTGTCAGCCCGTGAAAAACTTCAAAATTAATCCTTTTTTTGAAAAAACTGACGCGAAACAGATACATCTGGCTGCTGTGAGGTTCTATAAAACGGCATGGATAGGGCGTCTCCTGCTCCGCTGCCGGTTCCCTGGTATTTGTCTCAAAATAATTCCAGAAAAATCCCCGCCTCAGCCTTACCTGAAACACCTGAAACTCCGGAAGCGTCTGGCTTAAAGCCTCCTGGAGCCTTCCTTCGTCTATCTCCTCTGTCAGTACCGCGCTGACTCTGAATACATTGCTCAGATCCTCGCCAGCTACCATGGCAAACAGTTTTCCTGTGTTGTCGAGACGCCTCCAGCCAGCTCCCTGAAAGTGTTTTCTATCCTTCCATTTCTTCATTTCAGCCTCTTTTTAATTCTCATCAAACTCCAGACGCATATCATACCATACGACATTTCCATGAACAGATCTGGAAACTCCATGGTTTACATAACCAAATTTTTCATAATAGTGGATCAGCCGATCCTTGCAGGTGAGAATCATGCCCTTTCTTCCTGCTTCCCTGGCCTGCTCTATAAGCGCCTTCATCAGCTGCTCCGCTACTCCCTGATTCCTCTCCTGTGGAATAACGTCCAGGCCAAACACACTCTGATACGCCCCATCTGCCTTATGAAATGACTCATTTTCGTACATTTCATCGCAGATGGCCGTCTCATCTGTCACACAGCCGTTAATGAAGCCGATTATTCTGCCATCCTTTTCCGCAATCAAAAAGCTCTTTGGAAATGTTTTAATCCGTCTTTCAAAATCCTTTCTCCCTGCTGCCTCCGCTTCCGGAAAACATTCTTCCTCCACTGCTACCACCTGTTCCAAATCCTCTGGCGTTACAGTTCTAATCCTGATATCCATCTCTCTATCCGTCCCTCTCTTATCTTTCTGTCTGTTTTACCTCTTTTTTCATACTGGCTTTTTTCCGCCTTTTCTTCCCAGGCGCGCTGAAAGCCCGGCATCGCCGGGCTTTCACAGTCTTACAGGCGGGCCGTTGTCTTTATGCCCTGAAATAATATCCCACTCCCCACTTGGTATGCACATACTTGGGATCG
The DNA here is from genome assembly GCA_958442925.1 of uncultured Clostridium sp. Lineage (GTDB taxonomy): Bacteria > Bacillota > Clostridia > Lachnospirales > Lachnospiraceae > Otoolea. The sequence goes on from CAUCIO010000074.1 coordinate 10,234, forward strand.
CTGGGACTCGGCTCAATCTTTTCACGAAGGCGTCTCACATGAACGTCCACGGTTCTCACATCTCCGCCTGCAGCCGCTTTATTTCCCCATACATAGCCCAGCAGCTCCTCGCGGCTGTAGACCTTATTGGGATGGCAGACAAACAGTTCCAGAAGATCAAATTCCTTAGCCGTCAGGTTAATCTC
>CAUCIO010000075.1 GCA_958442925.1 uncultured Clostridium sp.
CAGAATCACAATATACTGCTGGGCGGCCAGCACCCTGTCAGACCGTCTGGCTCCAAAATTATAGCCCAGAATCGTCTGGGTTCCGCCTGTAATTCCTCCTAAAGGCATAGTCACCATCAGCATAAAGCTCTGGACAATCGTGTTGCAGGTGAGAAGCATATCCCCTTCCGCCCCTCCAAAATGCTGCAGCGAGGCGTTCATGGCAATAATCAGCACGTTGTCAAAGGCAATGATTAAAAACGGAGACAGTCCCAGCAGAATGACCCGCTTCATAATTCTCCACTGGTAACCGCCGAAGGTAATGGGCACCGGCACCTTTTTTCCAAATAGAAATAAAAGCACGTATCCTGCTGAAGCCATCTGGGACAGTACCGTGGCCAGTGCTCCTCCTTTTACACCCATACCGCAGGCAAAGATGAAGACTGGATCCAGGGCAATGTTGACCACCGCTCCCAGTACAACGGACTTCATGGCCACCTTTGCAAAGCCCTGGCAGATGATAAACTGGTTCATTCCAATCGAAAGCAGGGCAAATATGGTTCCCAGCAGATAAATAGTAATATAATCATCTGCATAAGGAAAAATCGAAGGGCTTGCTCCAAACCAGACTAACAGCTTATTCTTCATGACCAGAGACAATCCAGTGATAATCACTGAGATAACCGAAAGCAGCAGAAAGCAGTTGGCCAGAATCTGGGAAGCTCCTTTCTCATCCTTCTCTCCCAGACGAATACTCATAAGGGGTGCCCCTCCGATTCCCACCAGAGAACCAAAGGCTGTGATCAGCGTCACAATGGGGCCGCAGACCCCCACACCTGCCAGAGCAGTTTCCCCTATCGTCGGAATATTTCCTATATACATACGGTCTACTACGCTGTAGAGCACGCTGACAAACTGGGCCAGCATAGACGGAAACGCAATCCGCATCACCAGAAGGCGGATATCATCCCGCCCTAAATCATTTTCCATTTTCATGTCAATTCTCCCCCTTGTGCAGTGACTTTTATATCGCGTTTTCCGGGAAATGTCAACTCTTTTAAAGGCATGAAAAAATTCTGATGTTACAGTTCAGTTTTGTTTTCTATAAAATAAAAAAGACCGGCGCTGATTTCTCAGACCGATCTTTTTTATTCGCCTACAGACGACAGATTGGTTGGATACTGCCGTCTGTATTTGAAAATTTTCTGTACTGCTTTAGAAGGATACATGTAACGGGGTGTAATGCATCAAGGAATTTCGAGTAACTTGATATGTGTTCGTGTATGCCCTCTGTCTGCCAGAAACAGAAATCATTTTCATCCGTTCAATTAGTTAATGCAACAGACTTTTGTTTTATTGCATTTATTTCAAAAAATTTTTAAAAATTTTTTGAATCATGCTGAAAAGTAAAACCTGTACGGTTTTATTCCATCCTATTTTAATATGAATCTGCGTTTCCGTCAAGCTTCCTGCCCTATTTTGTTAATTTTTGTTAAGCTGATTTTACAAATATATGTCATAATTTACAATTTTTTCCCTGGAATTTTGCATAGAACACAGGATTTTTTATATTTATGCAGTTATAGTGTATTTTTCTGCTCTCAGACCTTGCCGAACGGAACTTTCTATATTATAATGTAGCCACACACACTTTCATATTGAAGCATGGATATTTATCTATTTTCAGGAGGATTATATTATGGGATTTGAGTATGTCAGCAAGCTTCCTACTCCAGATGAAATCCGGGCGCAGTTTCCATTAGCCCCGGCTCTGGCGGAAGAAAAAGCAAAAAAAGACAAAGCCATCAAGGACGTGTTTACAGGAAACAGCGATAAATTTCTCGTTATCATCGGCCCCTGCTCTGCAGATCGTGAGGATTCTGTATGTGAGTACGTGTCCCGTCTGGCAAAGGTACAGGAAAAGGTAAAGGATAAGCTGATCCTGATCCCCAGAATTTACACCAATAAGCCGCGAACCACCGGAGACGGCTACAAGGGTCTGCTTCACCAGCCAAATCCGGAGAAGAAGCCAGACCTCTACGAGGGACTCATTGCCATCAGAAAGCTTCATATGCGGGTAATCGAGGAAACCGGCTTCTCCACAGCAGACGAGATGCTTTATCCGGAAAACTTAACCTATCTGTCTGACGTTATGTCCTACATTGCAGTAGGCGCCCGCTCTGTGGAGAATCAGCAGCACCGCCTTGTGTCCAGTGGAATCGACGTGCCTGTAGGCATGAAAAATCCGACCAGCGGCGCTCTTTCTGTTATGCTGAACGCTGTCCATGCTGCCCAGCACGGCCATGAGTTTATCTACAGAAGCTGGGAGGTAAAGACAGAGGGAAATCCTCTGACTCACTGTATCTTACGAGGCGCAGTCAACAAGCATGACCAGTGTCTCCCTAACTACCATTATGAGGATCTGAAGCTGCTCCACGAGCTCTATGCAGAGCGGAACCTGAAGAATCCGGCCTGCATTGTAGATGCAAACCATTCCAACTCCAATAAGCAGTATATGGAACAGATCCGCATTGTAAAGGAAGTGCTCCACAGCCGCCGCCACTCCTCAGATATCCGCGACTTTGTCAAGGGAGTGATGATTGAGAGCTACTTAGAGCCAGGTTCCCAGAAGGTGGGCGAACACTGCTATGGAAAATCCATTACCGATCCCTGTCTGGGATGGGATGACTCTGAGCGTCTTCTCTACGAGATTGCCGAAGGCATTTAACTGTCATCTATATGATTATAAATACCAGAAACCGCTTTTCCGTCTAAGAACGGGAGGGCGGTTTTTTATTGTATGGTAAATGGAAAATTGCTGCGTATTTTCCCCTCCGTTTCCTGTCTGCTGTTTAATCTGTGTCCGTTTTATTAACTGATTGTGGATCTGTCTTGAATTCATGTAGTTTATAGGAAAATACATTCATGATTTATAGGAAATTATTTTCCTATATATTTCCTATTTACCAGAATTTACATATCTAAAATTTTCTGATATCATATTGCCAGACACAAAAATAGAACAGGCAGCGCCTGCCTCCTGCCTGCAGCAATCTAAAGAGAGGGGAAACCATATGCTGAACTTAAATTTGAAGAAAAAAGAAACTCTGTTTCAGAATACAGAAGCTGATGCGCTGTCCCTGTTTTACGCCAGCAGTACCAGAAAATCAAACAAGGAATTCCATTTTGCAAGGGTAGACAAAAATTTTCGCGCATTTCTGCCTTATCTGACAGAAGGCGCTGCCAAGCTCTATCTGTATTACGCATTTTCCGCCAAAAATGAGACTGGTGAATCCTGGCACAGTGTGGAGACAATCAGCAGAGAGCTGGGGGCGACAGAGCGGAGTATCGGAAACTGGAACCGTCTTCTGGAGGATCTGGGACTGATCTATCGGGCAAGACAGGGAAAAAAGAGTAAAACAACCTTTCTTCTGCCGCTGACCAGCTTCGCCGCCAGTATGGGAAAGGGGCAGATGGGGCAGCTTCTTGATGAGCTGAAGCTGCGCCGCCCTGGAGAGTATACCAGAGTCTTCGGAGCGTTTCAGTCCTTAACCAAACTGTATGTCAAAACCGAAGCAGAGGATCGGATCAGCGAAGTTTTATGCATACATTTCAGAAGAACCTGCCAGGCAAACAGAGACGATATCTGCCAAATGAATATTTTTATTTACGATACGGCAGTCAATCAGGATTTGGCGTTGATCCAAAAGCTGCTGCAGGCTCCCAGAGAAGAATTAGCTGCAGTCGTAAAAGGAGCGTCTGAACCATCGCTGGGAAAGGAATGTTTTCCAGACTTCTCCTGTTTTTTCATTAATCAGGCTGTTGTCATAGACGACGCTTCTGTTTTTAACCTGATGAGCCAGCTGACAGACGATATTGAGCTGTCAGAGCTGCCTGTTATTTCACTTTAGATGTCAAAGGAGGAATTTCTGTGAGCGAACCTAATTTAACTTTATTTCTTATATTGGCGATTCTGATTATCCTGAAAAAATAGGAGTTTGCATCTGCCCCAGCCAGCTTCTCCAGACTGTCAAAAAGTACATCCCTGCATATAGTATAGTAAAGCAACTGCTGAGGATGAATCTTATGTATTATAAATGTAATGAAACCTCTTATCCCTGCGGCCGTCCCTGTCCGCCTTCCTGTTCACCAGCCCCACTGCCGCCTGGAACCTGTCCTTCTCCGATTTCCATCGGACAGACAGTCACTGGGCAGCCCGGAACTGTCGCCGCTGTATATAACAGCGGCACTCCTTACCGGCCTGTCTTAAACTTCACGATCCCTCAGGGCGGTACTGGTCCGGCCGGACCTGCCGGTGTTCAGGGGCCTGCCGGACCGGAAGGACCTCAGGGCGCTCCGGGCGCTGCTGGTTCTCAAGGTATTCAGGGACCTATGGGACCTCAGGGCATCCAGGGACCTGCCGGGCCGACTGGCGCTGAGGGGCCTCAGGGGCCGGTTGGAGCTACCGGACCGACTGGACCGACTGGCGCGGAAGGACCTCAGGGGCCGATGGGACTTACCGGACCTGCTGGTGCTGAAGGACCCCAGGGGCCGGTTGGAGCTACCGGACCGACTGGGCCAACTGGACCTCAGGGGCCGATGGGACTTCCCGGACCCGCTGGCGCTGAGGGACCCCAGGGGCCGATAGGAGCTACCGGGCCGACTGGGCCGACTGGACCGACTGGACCAGAAGGACCTGCTGGCGCTGCCGGTCCTATCGGTGAAGCACCTCCTGTCAGCGCACTTTATGCAACCAATGTTCCTGTACAAACCCCTGTCTCCGCTGGTACAGCTTTAGTTTTTAATACTAATCAGCTGGAAAAAGGTTCCTCCATTGTTCATGCGCCTGACAGCGGTGTATTTTCCATTGTCCAGCCAGGAATCTACCTGCTCTCCTACTCCATCGTAGGCACAAATCCTTCTGAAGGAAGCACCATCCGTGTTGAACTGCAGGTAAACGGAGCTACAGTTCCTGGAAGCCGTACCTCGGAAACGATTGCGGTTGCTACTGGAACCGCTTCTCTTTCCTCCTCTGTCCTGATTAATGTTCCTGCCTCTTCTTCCTTATCTCTCGTAACACTGGAAGGCGGAAGCACTTTTACCAACGCAAACCTTGTAATACAGCGTCTGGGGGATACCTTGTAATTTTACATTTTGATAACTGCTTCCTGACAACGAAAAAATCCCTGCACCTTTCGGTGCAGGGACTCTTTCGTTAGGATTTTCGGAATTTCAAAAAGCTTAAAAGGTTTTATTACTTTTGTATCGTGCATTTATTATGGTTTTAGTATAGCACGGTTCTCCCGAAAATGTTTGTATACTCTTTGAATATATTATGAAGATTTTCTTAAGATCGCATCTGACAGTGCAATAAAAATCGCTTTTCCTGCATTATAGGACTTTCCAATGCCCCTATTTCACATTCTGGAACAAATCACAGAAATCAAAGGTAGCAAAATAATCCTTCGGAGTCTCTGCTCTCCTGATTAATTCCACTGTCTTATCTTCTTTTAAGAGAAGCTCTGCGGAACGCAGCTTTCCATTATAATTGTATCCCATAGAGAATCCGTGGGCTCCCGTATCGTGGATGACCAGCAGATCTCCCATGTCGATCTTTGGAAGCATCCTGTCAATGGCAAACTTGTCATTATTTTCGCAGAGAGAGCCTGCAATATCGTATTTATGGTCGCAGGGCGCGTCTTCCTTTCCCATCACCGTAATGTGGTGGTATGCGCCGTACAGAGCGGGACGCATCAGATTCACCGCGCAGGCGTCCACTCCAATATACTCTTTATGGGTGTGCTTTTCGTGGATAGCTGTTGTCACCAGGCAGCCATAAGGTCCCAGCATAAAACGGCCAAGCTCTGTATACAGAGCTACATCTCCCATGCCGGCAGGGACAAGGATCTCCTCATATACTTTTCTTACGCCTTCTCCGATTACAAAAATATCATTCGGCTCCTGATCCGGACGGTACGGAATACCGATTCCTCCAGAGAGATTGATAAACGCAATTTCAACCCCTATCTCTTCCTTTAAGCGGACAGCCAGTTCAAACAGCACCCTGGCAAGCATCGGATAATACTCATTCGTCACTGTGTTGCTGGCTAAGAATGCATGGATTCCAAAGCGCTTCGCTCCCTTTTCCTTTAAAATCCTGAATGCCTCAAACATCTGCTCTGTGGTCATGCCATACTTGGCATCGCCCGGATTATCCATAATATCATTGCTGATTTTAAACAGTCCGCCTGGATTGTAGCGGCAACTGATGGTCTCTGGAATATGTCCTATCGCTTTCTCAAGAAACTCAATATGGGTAATATCATCCAGGTTGATCACCGCTCCCAGACGGTCTGCCATCTGGAACTCCTCTGCCGGCGTATCATTGGAGGAAAACATAATCTTCTTTCCCTCATAACCCATAGCCTCTGCCAGCATCAGCTCTGTCATGGAAGCGCAGTCCACGCCACAGTCTAATTTCTTTAAAATATCAATAATAAAAGGATTCGGCGTAGCCTTCACTGCAAAATACTCCCGAAAACCCTTATTCCAGGAAAACGCTCTCTTTAAGCGTTCTGCATTTTCCCGGATCCCCTTCTCATCATACAGATGAAACGGCGTCTTGTATTCCTTCGTGATTTCCTTCAGCTGTTCCAGTGTTACAAACGGTTTCTTTTCCATAGTTTTTCTCCTGTTTTCCCCTCTTTTATCTGTTAATCCACCTCAACCACACGCATAATATTCGTGTGGGCTGCCGGTGAATGACGGCTTGCATAGGTCACAACACCTGCTGTGGCAACCACTACATCTCCTGATTTTACAATACCTTTTTCCTTTAAAAGTTCAATGGATGAATAGACTAAAACGTCTGTGGAATCTGCGCGTCTTGCATGAAACGGCTTTACCCCCCAGTAAAGCTGCATCTGCCGTACAGTCGTCATACTGGGAGAAAGTCCTACAATGGCTGCGCTGGGACGCCACTTAGACAGCATCCTGGCAGTAAAGCCACTGACAGACGGCGCTACAATGGCTGCTGCTCCCAGATCATGGGCTGTGGCCACAGAAGCATAGCAGACTGCATTGGAAATATTTTTCTGATTTTCCTGGCTTACCCTTCTCTGGCGGTAGGAGGAATAATCCAGATATTTCTCTGAATCCTCCACAATCTGAGCCATCATCTTCACAGCCTCTACTGGATAGCGGCCCATAGCTGTCTCTCCGGAGAGCATCACTGCATCGGTTCCGTCATAAACGGCATTAGCTACGTCGGTTACCTCAGCGCGGGTTGGTCTTGGATTGCGGATCATGGAATCCAGCATCTGGGTAGCTGTAATAACCGGCTTACATGCCTTGTTGCATTTTTTGATAATCATTTTCTGGATGTGGGGAACCTTCTCCGCCGGAATCTCCACACCCATGTCTCCGCGGGCCACCATAATGCCGTCGCATTCTTCCAGAATGGAGTCGAGGTTTTCAATTCCCTCTGCGTTTTCAATCTTGGCAATTACCAGCATCCTGGAACCATTCTCCTCCAGGATTTCCTTAATTTCACGGATCGCCTCTGCATTCCGCACAAAAGAGGCTGCAATATAGTCAAAGCCTGCCTGGATTCCAAACAGGATATCCTCTTTATCCTTGTCAGTCAGAGCCGGCAGCTTAATGCTCACATTCGGTACATTGACACCCTTTTTTTCACCCAGCTCTCCGCCGTTTTTTACCCGGCAGATAATATCATTTCCCTGTACTTTCTCCACATCCAGCTCAATCAGGCCGTCGTCAATGAGAATCTTATTTCCCGGCTTTACATCGGCAGGAAGACCTGGGTAATTGATAAATCCCCTCTTATCATCGCCTGTGATCTCTTCCGTAGTCAGCGTATAAATATCTCCCTCTTTCAGGGTGATCTTCTTTCCTTCCTTTAAGCTTCCTGTCCGAATCTCCGGCCCCTTTGTATCAAGAAGAGCTGCAATGGGAAGTCCCAGTTCCTCTCTCACGCTTTCCAGAATCTTAAACCGCCCCATGTGCTCCTCGTAATCCCCGTGAGAGAAATTAAAGCGGGCCACGTCCATGCCGTTTAAAGCCAGCTGTTTCATCAGCTCTCTGTCATTGGTATTCGGCCCCATTGTACAGATAATTTTCGTTTTCTTCATCTTGTTAATTCCTCCTGTATACAGCCGGATCCCCATTTCCGGCTTTTTCAACTGGTTTCCCCCGTTTTCCGTCCCCTTTGCAAAACGCCTATTCCAAATCTTCCTTTGTCACATGCTTATGGGTATACAGGTGATCCATACAGTATTCCAGGTTTCCCTCACACTTGGAACAATAGCGGAACTCCAGATTTGGATCGTCCTTCTCGGTTCTTCCGCAGACAGCGCACTTGTGGTGGGTCAGCTTAATTTTCTCCGCCTGCGCTGTCTTCATGTCAGATTTAAACTTCTGTTTTCTCTTAATCTCCTTTGGGTTAATTTTGTTGTAATTTCTCGTCATCAGGAAGAAAATTACAAAATTCAGCATAGCCAGACCCACACAGATTCTGGCAATCAGGCCGCCAAACAGGAATTCATATAAGAATTCTGCTCCAATGAAGATTCCCAGCCAGTATGCCCGGATAGGCAGCAGCCCATAGAGATAAAACTGCATCTGCGGAAATGTAGCTGCAAAAGCCAGGAACAGAGAGTTATTCAGATAAAACGGCGTCAAAGGCACCGATACCCCCATTAAAAAGTAGATCACAAAGGCTGCGATAATGTGGAACAGAATGCCAGAGAAAAAGTACAGGTTAAAGCGGAAGGTTCCCCACACCCTTTCCAGCGTCGTTCCCAGAGAATAGTACAAAAACATGGCGATCAGGTTAAAAAATATGCCTGCAGACGGCGGGCAGATTAAAAATGTGACAAGCCGCCATACCTGGCCTCTTAAAATCGCTGCCGCGTCCAGACAGAAATACTGATAATACAGCCCTGGAGCCGCCAGATCAATGACAATTCCTGCTCCATACATCAGAATAATGTAATACATCAGGTTTGGAATCGCGTATTTTCCAAATTTCCTTTCCAGTTTTCTTAAAAATTTCATCTCATTTCCTGCTCTCTCTTTATTATTCATTGCTCGTTAATTCATTATTATAAATTTAGCCGATGTCTTTGTCAAATGAATTGTAACCTTGTTCTTTCTTCGTGTATTTTTAATGATTTTCGACATTTTTTTACAGGATTTTAACGCACCTGATCAATTGTATTCTTTCCTATTCTATGTTACACTATGGCCGAATAAACCTGTAGTACAAAGGAGGGACGGGGATTTGCCCCGGTTTGATATATGAAATCCTGTAAGAGACTGGGAATCGACATCGGTTCCACAACCGTAAAAGTTGCAGTTATTGACGACAGCGGCAGCATTCTGTTCGCTGACTACGAACGCCACTTTGCCAATATCCAGGAGACGCTGGCCCTGCTCCTTGAGCGGGCTGTAAAGGCTCTGGGGGAAATGGAGCTTTATCCTGTGATCACTGGCTCCGGCGGACTTACGCTTTCCTCCCACCTGGGGGTTCCGTTTGTTCAGGAGGTCGTAGCAGTCGCGTCCTCCCTTCAGGACTATGCGCCGCAGACCGATGTGGCCATTGAGCTTGGAGGAGAGGATGCCAAAATTATCTATTTCACTGGAGGAATCGATCAGCGTATGAATGGCATCTGCGCAGGGGGAACCGGTTCCTTTATCGATCAGATGGCATCTCTGCTTCAGACAGACGCCTCTGGTCTGAATGAATATGCTAAAAATTACAAGGCAATCTATCCCATCGCCGCACGCTGCGGTGTATTTGCCAAATCAGACATCCAGCCCCTGATTAATGAAGGCGCTACCAGAGAGGATCTGGCTGCCTCCATTTTCCAGGCGGTTGTCAACCAGACCATCAGCGGTCTGGCCTGCGGAAAGCCAATCCGCGGCAACGTAGCCTTCCTTGGAGGTCCTCTTCACTTCCTGTCTGAGCTTCGGGCCGCCTTCATCCGCACCCTGAATCTGGGACCGGATCAGATCATCGCTCCGGATCACTCCCACCTGTTTGCAGCCGTAGGCGCAGCCATGAACTCCCGCCAGGAGGTAAAGCTGGACTCCCAGTCCCTGATCCGCCGCCTGTCTGAGGGAATCCAGATGGACGCTGAGGTAAAGCGTATGGAGCCGCTGTTTGAGAACGAGGAGGCCTACCAGAAATTCCAGGCTCGCCATGCAAGTCACTGTGTCAGAAAGGGAAGTCTGCGGGATTACAAGGGAAACTGTTTCCTTGGCATAGACGCCGGTTCTACTACCACCAAGGCAGCTCTGGTAGGAGAGGACGGCACTCTCCTCTATCACTTTTACAGCAATAACAACGGAAGTCCCCTGGC
>CAUCIO010000076.1 GCA_958442925.1 uncultured Clostridium sp.
TCTGAGCCTGGATAAACAAAGCCTCTGGACTTCGCTAACGCTACAATTTTTTCCATCGTCTTTTCCATAACTAAACCTCCTGCTTATCGCTTATTTTTCTTTAAACACGACAACTGACGTTTCCCCATCCTGGAGCCTCACAGATGTACTGTCAAGAATCTGTGCGCCTGCGCTCACATAGAGAAGCTCTCCCTCTGTCTTGAGAACGCCTCCTCCCTGAACCAATACAGCTGCTGCATTTCTCTCCTTAGCAGCGTCCAGCCCGGAAGCCTGAGAACCGTCGGCCTTTGTAAACTCTCCGGAAAGCCATCCGGCTGTTCCGGCCTCTGCCGCGCTCTTTACCTCAATGCCTGAAAATGTGTTGCTGCTGTCCTCATTTTCATCGCTCTGTCGGAAGGAAACCAGGGCATCGGCGCTCTCGTACTCAAATACTGCCTTCATCACGCCTTTTTCCGCAGTGCAGGAATCAAGGGTCACTGGACCGCCGTCCTCCCCTCCTCCGTTTTTCTCATTAAAACGGCTGACTGCTCCTTCCAAAAATTCCTTCAGTTCTCCCTCTTCAAAGTCCTCCTCTGACTGGAGAACCAGAGCGCTCCTGATTGTTCCGTCTCCGGAAATATAGACACAGCTCTGTTCCGGGGAAAACGCGCTCTTCCCGCTGCTGCAGCCTGCCAGCAGGACTCCTGCAGCCGCTGCCGCAGCTATCAGCCTGGCCTTTCTCATTATCTGCCCTCCTGAATCCTTTGCAGAGTCCGGTTTCCCTGTATCTGCAATATTGTTCTAGTATACCTGTTTTATGCATTCTTTTCAATATATGGAAGAAAAGAAATTTCTCTGATATTTTATGTAACTACCTTCAAAATCTCCAGAGAACGGAACTCCCGATCCACATATCTGCGTTTGTTATCTTCCACGCACCTGGAAAATTCCTCGAATACAGGCTCTGTCAGAAGAAAGGTATAGAGCTTTTCAATGGGAGTGGCAATCACGAACTGCCAGGCATAGACAGCGGAATCGCTGACTGCCCGATCCGGCATTTCCCGGTATTCTCCTTCAATGGTCATCAGACGCAGTTCAAAAATCCGGCGCACCAGCTTATTAGGAATTCCAGGCTTTAAGAGCGCCCTGTAAGACTGATAGAGAAGCCGTATGGTCTCTGATTCATCTACATTTTCCCTTCCATAGTATCCGGCAAACTCAGCGAAGTAGGAGGCGTAGCAGGCGCACTCCATATCCTTTGACAGCTCTTCAAAGTAATTTTCCACCTCAGCGCTGTAAAGATTGTAGGCATCCCGCCCCTCGCTCATGGTGAACACGCCGAATACAAAAGGGCGGGAGGGGGCTCTGAGCTGGCTGGCAGCCCGCTTGGCCCCTCTGGCAAAGCAGGTAATCTTTCCCCGCTCCTTTGTGAGAATCACCAGACGCTTGTCATAATCCCCCACCGGGGATGCGCTGATCACCATTCCGGTGGCTGAAATCAGCTCCCGCACGGTTTCCACCCTGCCTTTCCTTTAAATATCCTTGGGATTATACCCGTAATTCTTCATATAGAGATCGCTGTCTCTCCACTCTCTGCGCACCTTCACCCACAGCTTCAGATTCACCTGGGTATCCATCAGGTTCCCGATCTCCATTCTGGCAGAGGTCCCAATCTTCTTCAGCATGCTGCCGCCCTTGCCGATGATAATTCCCTTGTGGGAATCACGCTCGCATACAATGGTAGCTTCAATATCAATCATGCCGTTTTTCCGCTCTGTCATTCTCTCAATCGTAACAGCAATTCCGTGGGGAATCTCATCATCCAGCATCCGAAGGGCCTTTTCCCGAATCAGCTCCGCCGCAATCTGGCGCATGGGCTGATCGGTCACTGTATCCTCGTCGTAAAACTGCGGACCGTAAGGCAGGTATTTAAAAATACTGTCCTTCACATCCTCCACATTGACCTCCTTTAAAGCAGATACAGGGATAATCTCTGAAAAGCTGCAGATATCCTTGTAAGCTGCGATAAAGGTGAGAATATCCTCTTTATTTTTAACGGTATCGATCTTGTTGATTACCAGAATCACCGGCGTCTTCACCTTTTTAAGCTGCTCTGCAATGTGACGCTCCCCGGCTCCGATAAAGGTAGTAGGCTCTACCAGCCAGAGGATCACGTCCACCTCTTTTAAGGTATGCTCCGCCACGCTGACCATATATTCCCCCAGCTTATTTTTTGCCTTGTGAATACCCGGAGTGTCCAGGAAAATGATCTGCCCTCTCTCATCCGTATAGACCGTCTGAATCCTGTTTCTCGTAGTCTGAGGCTTGTCAGAGGTGATGGCAATTTTCTGCCCGATCAGATGGTTCATCAGGGTGGATTTTCCCACGTTTGGCCGCCCGATCAATGTCACAAAGCCAGATTTAAAATTCTGCTCCATATTATTTTCTCCTTTGTACGATTAATTAAATAAATTCTTCACCTCTCCGAACAGTTCCTGATTTTCCCGAATCTTTTCTGCATTTCCGATGACACAGAAGCTGCCCGTATTCAGAATTTTCCGGATCACAGGAGCCAGAGCCTGGATATCCTCCTTAGTTACCTTCAGAATCTCTTCCCGCTCCTTTTTAATCATTTCATCTGTCAGATGGGAGAAATAGGCTGCATCTGCCTTGCTGCCTTTATACGGAGCCAGCAGCGGCACATCCAGATCGCTGATGGTTCCAATGACATACTTTGTCATGTCCCTCTCGTCCGCGTCAAATTCCTCCAGGTATTTCACCACGTTTTCAAATACCTGGTTTGTCTCAGCCAGATTCGGATCGCGGTAGGATACAAAATATCCCTCTCCAGTCCGTCCGGCTCCGTTCATCACGCCGTAGGCGCCTCCCTTTACCCGGACATTCAGCCACAGGTAGTCATAGCCTAAAATCACCTTGAGAGTCCTGAGGGCTCCTGTATAGGAAAGGCCGCTTCCTGCAAAGCTTCCGCATCTGGCCACATAATTTACCTGGGAGGAAGTCATAAAGCCTTCATTCTTATTTTCCTTATCGCAGGTAAAAGTATACCGCTCTCCGCCTGTTTCAGGAAGAATATCTGTCAGAAGCTTCAGGCTCTGCTTCATTTCCCCGTATCCTTTTTCATCTGCCGTAAAGCTGACTGTCAGATTGTCAGCTGTAAACAGACGTTTCGCCATCTCTTTCAGCTTTTCCATGAGGGTTTTCTTTCTCTCCTCAAAGTTTTTCGCCAGATCCTCTAAAAACTGATAGAAGGCAATTCCGCCTGTCACATCGCCGTAGGCAGAGGAAGGAGAGAAATAGGAAGTCGCCCTGGCCACAGCTGCAGAATGGCCGGCTGAATTTAACCGCATCTGCGCCCTGGACTTTGTCTCATTGATAATCTCCAGAAGCCTCTTCTCATCATCCAGCACAGAGGAAGTAAGAATCTCTCCCAGAATGGAAAATCCAAAATCCAGCTTTTCATAGAGCACTCTGGCCGTACCGGCAAACATACCTGTAAACTGATCCGGATCCTCAAGAGACGGATAGGAGACAATGCTGAAGTTCACGCCGCCGCTGTTTAAATTGATCTCATCAGCCAGCTCTCCGTAGCTGCAGCGCTCTGTGCTGACAGCTCCCAGAACGGCCTTTAAAAGCCCTGTATATACCATGTCCTCCTGAGGAACCCTGTCCGTATTAAACAGCACCTTGATATATCCGATTCCAGATGTAAAAATATTGTGGAACAGAACTTTGACATTCTCCTCCTCCCGCTCCTCTAACACCAGCTTTTCCGGTTCCGGATCAATATCCTCTCTGCGAAGCAGGGGAATCCGTTCCAGATCCTCTCTGGAAGAAGGCGTATCCTGATATTCTTTTAATTCCCTGGTAGCCTGGGCCAGAGCCGCTCTCTGTTCCTTCGTTAAGGTCTCACGGTAGGCAGCCAGCTTCTCCTCCAGTTTTTTGTCCTCCTCAGCTGTCATGTTCTTCTTGGGGCTTACTAAAATTACAGCAGTGGAAGGATTGTCTAACAGCCAGGTGCGAATCAGCTCCTCAAAGTATCCCTCATCTATACTCTTCTTTAAAAAGTCAAATGCCTCCTCATATTCCAGATAAAGAAGCGGATCTCCGTCATACAGCCAGCTGTCCAGACACTGAAGCCCGTACATCAGTCCCTTGGGGAAGGAGCCGAAATCTGCCTCTCTGCTGCGGAACTCATAGTAATTAATGGCAGCCAGAAGACTCTTCTTATTCAGGCCCTGATCTGCCAGCCTGCGCAGCGTTCCCTGCACCACAGCCAGAAACTCTCCCTTCTGCTCCCGGTTGGCATCCTTGGCAATGACAGAGAAATACGGCTGTAAAATTCCATTTTCATAGCCGCCCAGAATGTCCTGACCGATGCCGGCATTTAAAAGCTCTGCCTTCAGAGGAGCGCCAGGTGCGTCAATCAGCACGTACTCCAGCACCTGAAAAGCCAGATAGTGAATGGGATTTAAGGGTTCTCCCACCACGCTGCTGACAGACAGATAGGTAGAATTTTCCTCAGATTCTGACTCTGTAATCGGATAGAAAATCTCCCTCTCCTTCGGCGTCTCAAAGGCCTGCTGGCTGCGGATTTCAGAGTCCACCTCCAGCCTGTCATACTTAGACAGGTACTCTCTGTCCAGCCAGTCTAACTTCTCCGCCATATCCATATCTCCGTACAGATAGATGTAACTGTTAGACGGATGGTAATAGGTTCTGTGGAAATTCAGGAAGTCTTCATATGTCAGATCTGGAATGGCCGCCGGATCGCCGCCAGATTCGCAGCCGTAGCAGGTATCCGGGTAAAGGACGTTTCTGGTATAGCGGTCCAAAACGCTTTCCGGAGAAGAAAAGGCCCCCTTCATCTCGTTATAAACTACGCCGTTTAAGGTAACAGGGCTGTCCTCTGACTCCATCTCATAGTGCCAGCCCTCCTGGCGGAAAATCTTCTCCTCCTTATAGATATTCGGGTGAAGCACTGCATCCATATAGACGTCCATCAGGTTCTGGAAATCCTTCTCATTGCAGCTGGCTACCGGATACACCGTTTTATCCGGATAAGTCATGGCATTCAAAAAAGTATTTAAGGAGCCCTTCACCAGTTCCACAAAAGGATCCTTTACCGGGAATTTCTCAGATCCGCACAGCACGCTGTGCTCTAAAATATGGGCAACTCCTGTACTGTCTGACGGCGGCGTCCTGAATCCAATGCAGAACACCTTGTTCTCATCATCATTTGACAGAAGGAAAATCCTGGCTCCTGTTTTCCTGTGCTCTAAAATATATCCCCTGGAATGGAGTTCCTCTACATCCCTCTCCTCCTTCAGGCAGTAGGACTCCAGATCTGTGATTTGTCTCATATAATATCCCTCTTCTTTCTCGAACTTCTTTCTCGAAATAACCGTGTAATATGCCTAGTCAGAGCAGACAGGATGATGTGACGATGGCGAGTTTTCGCGAACGGCGGATAACAGGTGCGCGAACGGGGCCGAAAACGCAGCCTGCCACAAAAACTGTCTATTCTGACTGAAGTGCTGTTACACTATATATTTCCCATAAATTTGTCTTTTAATATGGCAAAGCACTCCCGAATCCACAGATGCGGCGCCAGGCCGATATCTGTAGAAGCCGCAATACCATACACATTTTTCACTCCCTGCTTTCTGGCAATGGCCTTGGCCCGGAACAGATGAAAGTCGCTGGTCAGAATTCCGATGTGAATAGAATCCAGCTCGTCTCCTGGAGAGTAGGCGTTCTGAGCTACCTCTCCGAAAATCTGACGGAACACGCTGTCCTTCCAGTTTTCCTGTCTTCTGATAACCTCCAGGCTGTACTGGATGTTTTCCATGGTATTGGTGGAGCTGGCCTCCAAAAGCAGCTGGTTTTCCGACACTCCGTTAAAGCGCAGATATTCGTACATGGCCTGCGCCTCGGAAATCTCCTCATCCTCCCCTTTTCCGCCAGACAGCACCAGGAAAGTATTAGGATTTCTCTCTGCATACTCGATTGCCCTGTCAAGCCTCTGCCTCAGCGTCCGGCTGGGTTCTTTTCCGTCTACCCTGGCTCCCAGGACAATCACATAATCCATACTGTTCTTTGTAGCTGTCAGAATACCAGTTCCTATTAAGGCAGCCACGAACAGAATCACAGTCAGAACTGCTCCTGCTGCCGTCACAGCTGATACAGCCGCCCAGACAGGAATCTGCTCCCTGTGTCCTGTATAATACCGGCGTCCTGCTGCAAACAGCCCCAGAATGGCAGCACACAAAGGCCAAAACAGAGAAAATGAAAAAGAAAAGCCTGTATACGCCACCAGCGCTCCATAGTAAATCAGGCACAGGCCTGCTGCTGCCTCCAGTATCCAGTTCATGCTCATTCCTCCTTCCTGTGAGCCAAAAGGGGGTGCAAAATCAGCATCTCTGCCCTTTCGCATCCCCCATGCCAGTCAAAGAGCCCTGCAGCCTGCCTGTTACTCAGCCTGCCCTGCCTCTTTCTCTTCATTCAGTTCGCTTCTTCTCAAAATATCATAGGTCTCCGGTATTTCGGACAGCTTCACCTTGAGGATCTGTTTTGGATGGGGAGCGCTCTCCATCGGCTCGCCCTCCTCATTTCTGATTTCCTCCACTGTGACAGACAGATTCCTTCCATCCGGCTTCATGATCTCAATAGTTTCTCCCACTGTGAACTTATTCTTCTGCTCCATCTGGAAGCTTCCGTCCTCAAACACTGTTTCCACAGTTCCGATATAGGTATAGTTTTTCACATAGGTGTTGCTGTCGTAAATCTGAGTAGTGGAATCCGGCTTATGGAAATAGAAGCCTGTGGTAAATTCACGATAGGTGCACTTTCCAATCTCCGCCTTATACCACTCCATATTGGCTCTGTACTTCTCCGGACTCTCCAGATAGTCGTCAATGGCCTTCCGATAGGTTCTGGCCACCGTCGCCACATAGAGGGCAGTCTTCATCCGGCCCTCAATCTTAAAGCTGTCGATTCCAGCCTCTATCATCTCCGGGATGTGCTCAATCATGCACAGATCCTTAGAGTTGAAAATATAGGTTCCCCGCTCATTCTCATAGACTGGCATATACTCGCCCGGTCTCGTCTCCTCCACCACGGAATACTTCCAGCGGCATGGGTGGGTACAGGCTCCCTGATTGGCGTCTCGTCCCACAAAATAGTTGCTGAGAAGGCAGCGGCCGGAATAGGAAATGCACATAGCCCCATGGATAAAGCTTTCGATCTCCATGTCCTCCGGAATCCTGTCTCTGATCTCTTTAATCTCTTTTAAGGACAGCTCCCTGGCTGTTACCACACGCTTGGCTCCCTGATTGTACCAGAACAGAAAGGTTCCATAATTGGTATTATTAGCCTGGGTACTGACGTGAAGCTCCATATCCGGAAGAATCTTTCTGGCAATGGCAAAGACACCCGGATCGGAGATAATCAGCGCGTCGGGACGAACTTCCTTCATCTCCTCAAAGTACGCCTCCACTCCCGGCAAATCCTCGTTGTGGGCTAAAATATTGGCAGTCACATAAACCTTTGCCCCTCTCTCATGGGCAAAGGCAATTCCTTCCTTCATATCTTCCTTTGTGAAGTTTTTCGCTTTCGCCCGAAGTCCGAAGGCCTCGCCTCCGATGTAGACTGCGTCTGCTCCGTAAATCACGGCAGTTTTTAACACATCCAGACTTCCGGCTGGAATTAAAAGCTCCAGTTTTCTCATCTATCTCTTCCTCTGTTCTATTATTCTGCAGTATGTTTCCGGCTGGCAGCAGTTTTTTTTACGCTGACAGTTACCCCGTCCCCAATGGGAAGCACCGATGTTTCCAGTTCCTCCATGTGGGTCAGCGTATAGAGATACTCCCGCATCCTGCTGTGAATGGTGCGGTTTCTCCGCTCCACTGCATATCTTGATTCAATCAGATCTCCATCCTGCAGCACATTGTCGGAAATCAGAACGCCTCCCTCCGGCATCAGCCGAAGCAGCATAGGCAGCCAGTGGAGATACTGTCCCTTAGCCGCGTCCATGAAGATAAAATCCCAGGTTCCCGTGAGGCCGGATAAAATCTCTTCCGCATCTCCTTCTAACAGAGTAATTCTGTCTTCCATACCTGCCCGCCGGAAGTTTTCTCTGGCAATGGGAAGGCGTTTTTCATATTTTTCTATGGTAGTGATATGGCAGTCTTCCGGCATGACCCGCCCCATTAACAGGGCCGAGTATCCCACTGCCGTTCCTACCTCCAGAATCGCTCCGGGCCGTTTTAAAGCCACCAGGGTTTTTAAGAGAGCTCCTGTCTCCTTTCTGATAATCGGAACAAAATCTCTTACCGCCTCCGCCTCAATAGTATCTAACAGCTCTCCATTTCCCTGATCCAGAGAGTGAAGGTAGGAGGTCAGTCTCTCATTTACAATCATTCTTCCTCCTTCTCGTCCTCATCAGAAACTCCCGGACTGTCATCCAGTATCTGAAGCATGTCCATAGAGGTCTGAGCAGTGTTAAAGGTATAGGTTCCCGGATGTATCTCGTACTCATAGAGAGAAGCTTCTATAGCAAATACATATTCATTGGGAATCAGCCCCTGGGCCTTTAAAAGTTTCCCTGTCTCTATAGCTGACATCCCTTTCTCCACCGTTACCTGCCTTGACACGCCCTCTTCCTGATCCATAGGTGCAGGGGCAAAGATCTCATGGCCGAAGCTGGAGCCTCTTGTCACACCCTCGTACATAAGGATGCAGACAAGAGCCAGCAGAATCAGCTTTAAGGAGATGCTGATAATCCCTCCTGTCACCCGGTTGATTTCCCTCGTTCTGCGGCTCATATCTCACTTCCTCACAGTCTGTCCTTTGCTGTCCCCTATCGTTCAGTGCTATACTTCCATAATAATCGGAAGAATCATCGGATTTCTCTTCATCCTCTTCCACAGGAAATCACTTAAGCTGTCACGGATAATATTCTTAATCTTGCCCCAGTCGCTGACATGGCGCTTTAAGCAGTCCTGAACAGCCGCATCCACAATAGCCTGGGCCTCGTCCATCAGATCCTCAGACTCTCTCACATAGACAAAACCTCTGGACACAATGTCCGGTCCTGCAAGCAGCTGATTGCTGTATTTTTCCAGAGTGAGCACCACCACGATAATACCGTTCTGAGCCAGATTCTGGCGGTCTCTGAGGACAATATTTCCCACGTCGCCGATGCCCAGTCCATCTACCAGAATACCGCCTGACTGAACGCGATCTACCGTCTTATAGCCCTCTTCTCCAATCTCGATCACATCTCCGGAGGACATGACAATCACATTTTCCTTGGGAATTCCCATGGACTCAGCTAACTTCTTCTGGGCCATCAGATGGCGGTACTCGCCGTGAACCGGAATCGCGTATTTCGGCCGCACCAGAGAGTAAATAAGCTTAATTTCTTCCTGGCAGGCATGTCCGGAAACGTGGGTATCCTGATTGATAACCTCTGCTCCCTTCATGGACAGCTCGTTGATAACCCTGGAAACTGCCTTCTCGTTGCCCGGAATCGGGGTGGAGCTTAAAATCACCACATCTCCCGGCATAATGGACACCTTTCTGTGAAGACTTGCCGCCATTCTGGAAAGAGCTGCCATGGACTCGCCCTGGCTTCCTGTGGTAATTAAGACCGTATCCTCCGGCCTGTAATTTTTCAGGTTTTCAATATCAATCAGAGTGCCCTCTGGAATATCAATGTATCCCAGTTCACTGGCTGTTCCAATGACATTCACCATGCTGCGTCCCTCGATCACTACCTTTCTGCCGTATTTGCAGGCAGAGCTGATAATCTGCTGCACACGGTCCACGTTAGAGGCAAAGGTAGCCACAATAATTCTGTTGTTCTGATGCTCAGAAAAAATCGCATCGAAGGTCTTTCCAACCGTCCTCTCTGACATGGTAAAGCCTGGACGGGTAGCATTGGTACTGTCACACATCAGCGCTAAAACGCCTTTTTTTCCCAGCTCTGCAAAACGCTGCAGGTCTGCAGGCTCGCCGAATACAGGCGTATAGTCAATCTTAAAGTCTCCAGTGTGGACAATGATTCCCGCCGGTGTAAAGATCGCCAGGGCGGAAGCGTCCACAATACTGTGGTTTGTCTTTACAAACTCTACCCTGAAACAGCCCAGATTAATAGACTGGCCATGCTTTACCACCTTTCTCTTGATGGTGCGAAGCATGTTGTGCTCCTTCAGCTTATGCTCAATCAGCCCGATAGTCAGCTTTGTGCCGTAGACCGGCGCAGGCACGTCCTTCAGCACATAGGGAAGGGCGCCGATGTGATCCTCATGTCC
>CAUCIO010000077.1 GCA_958442925.1 uncultured Clostridium sp.
CATCAAAAAGGAAGCTGCCGCTTCACGATTTATTAATCGTTAAAGCGACAGCCCCATTTTCACTTTATCATGTCTTAGCTGCTTTTATGTTTCTGTACCAGTACATTTCCTTCTAGTGCATCGCTCCGCTTCCGTCTAAATAACGTCCATTAGGAGCTGTACGGTTTGCCCACATAGCACCGCTGTTATCAAAGTAGTATGTCTTTCCATCTATGGTCTGGTATCCTGTCATCATAGCTCCTCTTGTTCCGTCAGAGATAGGATTTAAGTAATACCATATGCCGTTAATCTGCTGCCAGCCTACTCTCATAGCACCCTTCGTGCCATCTGATACAGGATTCAGATAGAACCAGCGGTTGTCAACAAACTGCCAGTCTGTCTCCATATAACCGTTTCTGTTGAAGTGGAACCAGTTGTTGTCCACGAACAGCCACTGATTTACAACAGAACTTCCGTCCGGATTTCTGTACCACCAGCCCTTGGCATCCTGTACCCAGCCCGTACCTGTACCGCCGCCGGTTGTATAAACTTCATCGGAGTCAAGATCCAGCTCATCGGACTCTACCCACTCGCTCTTTTCATTGTCACCGCTATGGATAGCCCTTACCTTAAAGCTGTAATCGCCTGTTTTTGTCATGTAGGAATAAAATTCATAATAATCATTAGTAGTCGTTACCGTAGTAACCAGGCCATCGTTTCTGTAAAGCTTCACTTCATACTTATCAGCATCATCTACCTGACTCCATGTAGCCGTATAACCAGACCACTCTGTTTCATCCGGCTCCTCTAAGTCACCAGAAATCTCCCGCATCTCGATGAAAACAACAAGAGTTGTATCATCATCTTCCTTCTTAATTTTTTTCAGCTTCGTGTGCATACCACTGACTTTCACACTGCTCTTCGAAAAACCGTCGAAATCATAATCATCTTCTGATTCAAATTCCAGACAGATAATCGGCTTGGTTCCTCTCTGGAACTCCTCCTCTTCATTATCAAAATACTCATCCGTAACCTGTGTCCTGACACCCTCTGGATAATGGCTAATCGTATACCCCGGAATATCCATAGTGTCCCCTGCATCCGGCTCTTCGCCGTCAAAACGAATCTCCAGACGTCCCTTTACTTCTTTTGTATCATCCTTTGCCAAAGCAGTGACAGACATACCAAGCGCCATCACAGCTGCCATGGAAAGAACCGCGATCCTTTTTCTGTTCTTCCTCATATTCTCTCCTCCTTTTTCCTTCGTTTTGTCAGAATCATCTTGCAATTCTCATGGTTTATTATACCAAATCTGAAACAGTTCGTCAAAGAAGTTCCGCTTGTTTTGCACTTTCCTTTTTGTTACTGTTATTATATCAGAATTTTTCTGGCTGTTCTTAACTTTTTACTTACATTTTTATGACTTTTTCTGGCTTTGGAATACTTTTTCGATAATTTCTGCGAAGCTGCAAAAGTGTAAAATAAGAGCCCGGAAAGCATATGCTTTCCAGGCTCTCTGAACCGTTTTATTTGAAGTAATGGACACCACTAGAAAATAATTTTAAATCCTTGTCGCCATAGATGTTCATAAATACGCCGTCTCCGATTCTCTCTGAGTGGCCCATCTTACCGTAGATGCGTCCGTCCTCACTTGTGATTCCTTCGATAGCCATCCTGGAACCGTTCGGATTCCATGCCTCATCCATAGTAGGATTGCCTTCTGCGTCTACGTACTGAGTCGCTACCTGTCCGTTTGCATAGAGCTTTTCAATCCACTCATCGCTGGCAACGAACTGTCCCTCTCCGTGGGAAATCGGGTTTACATATACTCCGCCCAGCTCTGCTTCCCGCAGCCATGGGGATTTATTGGAAACGACTTTCAGATTTACCATCTTGGAAATATGGCGTCCAATGGTATTCATAGCCAGTGTCGGTGAATCCTTTTTAAGCTCTGTGATCTTTCCTTCCGGCAGCAGTCCCAGCTTAATCAGCGCCTGGAAACCATTGCATACTCCAAGGATCAGACCGTCTCTTTCATTGACCAGTTTCTCAAGCTCTTCTTTCAGGACTGCGTTTCTGAAAGTAGTGGCAAAGAATTTTGCAGAACCATCCGGCTCATCTCCTCCGGAGAATCCGCCTGGGAACATGATAATCTGGGACTGTGCAATGGCTTTTCTGTAAACCTCAACAGAATCTCTGATATCTGCCGCATCCCTGTTTCTGAAAATCTTTGTGATGACGTTGGCTCCTGCCCGCTCAAATGCCTTTGTACTCTCATATTCACAGTTTGTACCTGGGAATACAGGAATAAATACAGTTGGCTGAGCTACCTTATGCTTACATACATATACATGATCTGTATTGTAAATGTCGTTTCTTACCGGCTTCTGCTCTACCTTGGACTCTGTTGGGAACACATCCTCCAGAGTCTTTGTCCATGCGTGTAATGCCTCGTCCATGGAAATAGATACATTGCCGTATTCAAATGCCACCTTATCTGTTACCTCACCGATTACTGTGTAAGTAATGCCAAGGCTTCCAAGCTTTCCGTCCGGTACCTCGCAGACAATGTCGCCCCATGCCGGAACAAAGAAGTCTCTCGGATCCACATTGTGTTCGATCTTTATGCCCAGCTTGTTTCCGAAGGCCATTTTGCTCACTGCCTCAGCGATACCGCCTGCTTCTACTGCATAGGCGGAAATCACGTTTCCAGCCTCCATATCTCTGTACAGCTTTTCGTAGCTGTCCATAACCTGGCTGTAAACAGGAAGATCATATGCGTCCTTCTCGATCTTTAATACCACAATCTTGCTTCCAGCCTTCTTGAACTCAGGCGTTACCACGTGCTGCTTGTCAGAAACATCGACAGCGAAAGAAACCAGTGTCGGAGGTACGTTAATTTCTCCGTGAGTCTCATCATTGAAGGTTCCGGACATACTGTCCTTGCCTCCGATAGACGGAAGACCAAATCCCATCTGAGCGCTGTAAGCTCCGAGAAGTGCGCAGAATGGAGCGCCCCATCTGGTTCTGTCTTCTGTCATTCTTTTGAAGTACTCCTGGAAGGTGAAGCGGATCTTTTTGAAATCTCCTCCATTGGCCACAATCTTAGCCACAGAGTCAAGTACCGCATAAACTGCTCCATGGTATGGGCTCCAGCTGGACAGGTATGGATCGTATCCATAGCTCATCATGGTCACTGCGTCGCATTTGCCCTTTAATACAGGAAGCTTTGCAACCATCGCCTGTGTCTCTGTCAGCTGATAGCGTCCGCCATAAGGCATGTAGGTGCTTCCTGCACCGATAGAAGCGTCAAACATCTCCACAAGACCCTTCTGGGAGCATACATTTAAGCTGGATAACAGCTTCAGCCAGTGCTCCTTTACATCTCCAATCTCTTTTCTCTCAAAGAGATTGCCCTCTTTTACAGGAACTTCAACTGTCACGGCTGCTTCCTGGTGAGCGCCGTTTGTATCTAAGAAAGCGCGGCTTAAATCTACGATGGTCTTACCTCTCCAGTGCATTACAAGTCTTGGAGCCTCTGTGACAACGGCAACCGGAACTGCCTCTAAGTTCTCCTCTGCCACATAAGCCATCATTTCATCTACGTCTTTCTTATCAACTACTACTGCCATTCTCTCCTGGGACTCAGAAATGGCAATCTCTGTGCCGTCAAGACCTGCATATTTCTTCGGAACCTGATCCAGATCGATTTCAAGACCTGCTGCCAGCTCTCCAATCGCTACGGACACACCGCCTGCACCGAAATCGTTGCACTTCTTAATGAGACGGCTTGCCTCAGGACGGCGGAATAATCTCTGCAGCTTTCTCTCTGTCGGCGGATTTCCCTTCTGAACCTCAGCGCCGCAGACCTCGATGGATTCCTCTGTATGTACCTTGGAAGAACCGGTCGCTCCGCCGATGCCGTCGCGTCCTGTTCTTCCTCCCATGAGGATGATTACATCGCCCGGATCAGATGTTTCACGGATCACATTCTTTCTGGGAGCTGCCGCCATAACAGCGCCAATCTCCATTCTCTTAGCCGCGTAATTCGGATGATACAGCTCTTTTACATAGCCTGTAGCCAGTCCAATCTGGTTTCCGTAGGAGCTGTAGCCATGAGCTGCATCGGTAACAATCCGTCTCTGAGGCAGCTTGCCGTGCATTGTCTCAGCCATTGGTCTGGTCGGATCAGCCGCACCGGTTACACGCATAGCCTGGTATACATAAGTACGTCCGGAAAGGGGATCACGGATGGCTCCTCCCAGACAGGTAGCTGCTCCTCCAAACGGCTCAATCTCAGTCGGATGGTTGTGAGTCTCATTCTTAAAGTTTACCAGCCACTCTTCTTCCTGACCGTCAATCACAACCGGAACTACGATACTGCAGGCATTAATCTCCTCAGAAACCTCCATGTCCTGGAGCTTTCCTTCTTTTCTCAGCTTCTTCATTGCCATTAAGGCTAAATCCATCAGGCAGACGTATTTATCGCTTCTTCCGGCATAAACCTCCTCACGGTCAGCCAGATACTGTCTGTAAGTGTTTTCAATCGGCTCATTGTAATCGCCCTTTGTAAACTCTACATCTTTAAGCTCTGTCTGGAAGGTTGTATGGCGGCAGTGATCAGACCAGTAAGTATCGAGTACACGGATTTCTGTTACAGACGGATCTCTCTTCTCCTCATTCTTAAAATAATTCTGAATGTGCAGGAAATCCTTGAAAGTCATGGCCAGATTTAAGGAGCTGTACAGCTCGTTCAGTTCCTTCTCCGGCATATCCATAAAGCCATCGAAAATCTTTACATCCTCTGGCTGCTCAAACACTGTCACCAGTGTCTCTGGCTTCGGATTGTTATTTTCTCTGGAATCTACCGGATTAATACAGAGAGATTTGACAGCTGCCTTCTCCTCCTCTGTAAGGGTTCCTGATACCACATACGTAGTAGCGGAACGGATCACCGGCTCCTCCTCCTCGCTGAGAAGCTTCACACACTGCTCGGCAGAATCGGCTCTCTGATCAAACTGTCCCGGAAGGTACTCTACTGTAAATACCAGATCTCCTTCCTTTGTCTCAAAGCTCTCCTCATACACATCGTCCATAGGCGGCTCAGAAAAAATGGTAGCCAGAGCCTCCTGGTAGACAGCATCGGAAACATTCTCAATATCGTAACGGATGAGAACTCTGACACCTGTAATCGTCTGAATACCCAGATAGTTTTCAATCTCTGCTCTGAGCTCCTTTGCCTTTACGGCAAATTCTTCTCTCTTCTCAACAAAAATACGCCTTACGCTCATGACGTTCCTCCTTACAGATCGCATTTCTATCACATATGTTCCTTATGGTTCATAGTTTCTTTCCTGAATCTATCATAAACAAAAATTATAAATAAGTAAAATTAATATATTTAATAGATATTATCTCTTTTGCTAATGAATGTTCTCATACAATCCCGGCCCCGGAACAGTGACTGCCCAGATGGCTCACATCATTCAGGCACAGAAGTGTTCCTTTCCCTGTCTTTCTGTCGTACTCGATGGTTGTAATACTTGCATTTTTAACAATAATTTCATTTTTCTCCTGGCTTTGTCTTGTCAGCCAGAGAGCCGCAAATACAAGAATCCCTCCGTGAGCCACAATGGCAGCATCCTTCCCTTTTGGTGTTTCGGCTAAGACCTGTTCCATGGCTTTTTCGCATCTGGCAGCACAGTCCTCCCGCCGCTCTCCGCCTGTAGGAGTATGCTCTGCAGGGTTTTTATCCCAGAGGACAAAATCCTCATAATAGGTTTCCTCTATGTCTCTCCAGGTCATGCCTTCCCAAAGGCCGAAATCCACTTCTCTTAAACCTTCTAACGGAATAACCGGCAGACCTTTCCGCCCGGCCACGCAGGAGGCTGTCTCGAAGGCTCTCTTTAAGGGACTGGAGTACACAGCTCCTACCTCTCTCTGTTCCATGGCTTTTGCCAGAAGCTCTGCCTGCTTTTTTCCTTCTTCGTTTAAAGGAATATCCGTCTTTCCCTGAATCTTTCCCTCCTGGTTCCACAGTGTCTGCCCATGGCGGATCAGATACAGCTTCATATCTTTCCTCCTACTCGCCGCTGACGCTCATAGCGTCGAGAGTCAGCTTCATAATGTCCTTAATTTCCTCTTCCGTCATTTTCATCCGGGCAGCCAGCTCCTCTACGGTAGCCTCCCGTCCCAGCTCCTCGGCCATGCTGGCAGAAATATCTTTTAAAACATTGACTCTCGCTAACATTTCCTCCTCAATCCGGCACTCTGTATCCTGAAGATCTAAAGCCTCCTCCAGAGCTTCCCGGATCCTCTCTTCAGCCTGAGCCCGGAAATTCCCTCCCTCATACTCAGAAGCCAGAAGCAGAAGGGCCATGTTGGCCTCCTGCACCAGATCCCCGGCGGAAAGCCCTTTGTTCTGGTACTCCTCTGCAATCTCGGCGGCCAGAAAAAGACAGCCCTCTATCAGGCGCTGTCTCGCTGTCTCACTTCCATTTAACAGCTCCTCCGACAGTTCCTCCATCTCCTGCGCTGTGCAGGGTATGATGCAGTCCATCTCCTCCTGATACATCTGATAAAAATCTGTATGGTCAAACTCTGTCATTTCTTCGTTTTCATTTAATCTGTGTTTCATCGTTCTATCCTCCTGTTTTTGTAATCAAGTATACCACACCAGCGATACAATAGGAAGAAAAGAAAATTTGCAAAATACCTCTGCCTATGCTAAAATAAGCAATATCTTTTATAAGGAGAACTAATGATGGATATAAACTATGAATTATACAAGGTATTTTACCATGTAGCCTCTACACTGAGCTTTTCCGAGGCGTCAAAACAGCTTTTTATTTCCCAGTCAGCTGTCAGCCAGTCGATTAAGGTTCTGGAAAAAAAGCTGAACCAGACTCTGTTTATCAGAAGTACAAAGCGGGTGCAGCTGACACCAGAGGGGGAAATTCTGCTTAAACACATTGAGCCTGCCATGAATCTGATTAAAAAGGGAGAAAATCAGCTGCTGGAAGCCAACACGCTGAACGGCGGCCAGCTTAGAATCGGAGCCAGCGACACGATCTGCCGCTATTTTCTCGTGCCGTTTTTAAGCCATTTTCACAGTCTTTATCCAAATATTCATATTAAAGTGACAAACCGCACCTCTATTGAGTGCGCTAAGCTATTGGAAAACGGGCAGGTAGATTTTATTATTACCAACTATCCAAACTCCGCCCTTTCCAATACACAGAACATCAAAATGCTCCGTCCGTTCCATGACGTATTCGCTGCCAATGAACGCTTTTTCCCATTAAAGGGAAGAAAACTGAGTCTGGAAGAACTTCAGACCTACCCTATTCTGATGCTGGATAAAAAGAGCACTACCAGCGAATTTCTTCACAGTATGTTTCAGAAGCATCAGCTGGATCTGGTTCCGGAAATCGAGCTGAGCAGCAATGATCTCCTCATTGACCTGGCTAAAATTGGTCTGGGTATTGCCTTTGTTCCGGATTTCTGCATTCCAGCTTCTGAAAATGACCTTTTCATTTTGAATCTGGAAGAAGAGCTTCCGGAGCGCCAGCTGGTAGTAGTTCACAATGAAAATATTCCTGTCTCCCAGGCGGCCAGACAGTTTATGGAGCTTTTAGGAGCAAAGGAAAGCGGAAAAAAGAGGCAGCCTTAATTTAAACTGCCTCTCCTTCTTTTTCAGGCATCTGACGGTTCCCAGAAAGCTCTGGCGGCCTGCCTGACGTTTTGCCTTGTGACGATAAAATATTCGTTCCACTCTCTGGGAAACAATTCCTGATACTCAGTCTGGAGAAAGCGGTCATCTAGCAGAGCGATAATCCCCCTATCTTCCATGGTGCGGATTACCCGCCCCGCCGCCTGAAGCACTTTGTTCATTCCAGGATACCGATACGCATAGTCAAAACCATTTTCGCCATTTTCCTCAAAATACTGCTTTAAAATTTCCTGCTCCGGGTTCACCTGGGGGATACCAGTTCCAATAATGACTACGCCTATCAGCCTGTCCCCGGTCAAGTCAATCCCTTCCGAGAAAACGCCTCCCATGACGCAAAGAGCCGCCAGGCTTTCCTGGCGCTTGAAAGAAAACTCTGCTAAAAATGTCTCCCTGTCCGCTTCTGTCATACGTTTTTCCTGAATCAGGAGAGAAAGTCCTGTTCCTCTCTCCTGCAAAATCCCCCTCACATCCTCCATATACTGATAAGACGGGAAAAACACCATATAATTTCCCACTTTTGCAGAAGCGATCTCCTCGATATAATCTGCCGCTTTTTCAAATTCTCTCCTGTTTCTTCTGGTGTAGCGGCTGCTGATGTCTGAAGCGATCAGAATCGCCCTGTTTTTCTTTGGGAAGGGTGAATTTACATAAACTGCATAGTCTTCCGGCCCATTGCTGAGAAGTTCCCTGTAATATCTGATAGGAAGCATGGTAGCAGAGAAAAATACAGCCGCCCTCCCCTGCTCCAGACATTCCGCCAGATTACGGATAGGATTGACACAGAGAAGTTTCACACAGAATTCTCCATTTTCCAGAAATCGTGAATAAATTCTATAATGTTCGTCTGTCCTCTCGTAGATGTTCAAAAAACTCCTGACAGAAAAGTACAAATCCAGCACCTGATCCCTGTCTCCAAATTCCCGGTATAAATCTAAAAATTTATCAAGTTCTGAAAACACATCGGACAATGCCATCACCAGAGGCCCCACATCTGAAAGAATCTCTGTTTTTCCGGATTCCCGCTTCATCTCTAAAAGCAGTCGGTTTACCCGGTTCAGGCAGCGGGTCAGCCTGGGGGATCTTTCCTTCACCAGTTTTTTTATCTCCAGAATATCCTCTTTTATAATAGAAGCGCTGTACATTTCCCTGGCCCGTCCTGGCAGATTATGAGCTTCATCAATTAAAAAAATGTAATCCCCTTTCTGCCCCTCTCCAAAGTACCGCTTCAGCCGTACATCCGGATCAAGCACATAGTTGTAGTCACAGATAATTCCATCCACAAAGCTGCTGATATCAAGACACAGCTCGAAGGGACAGACGCAAAACCGCTCTGCATAAGTCAAAATAATTTCCCTGGTAATGCCAAACTCCTGATGAATGACTGTATAAACTGCGTCATTTACCCGGTCGAAATGCCCCTTTGCATAGGGACAGGCCTCCGGATTGCACTCTGGCTTTTCTAAAAAACAGAGTTTTTCCTTCGCTGTGATGGTAACTGAACGAAAATACAGACCACTGTCCCTCAGAATATTCAGTGTCTCCTCTGCCACTGAGCGGGTAATCGTCTTGGCTGTCAGATAAAAAAGCTTATCTCCATATCCCTCTCCTATCGCTTTCAGGCTGGGAAACATCGTAGAAAGTGTCTTTCCGATTCCAGTAGGTGCCTGAATGAAAAGCTTCTTTCCCCTGATGACAGTCCGGTACACCGATACCGCCAAATCTCTCTGCCCGTTTCTGTAGGAAAAAGGAAACTGCAGCTCTCGCAGAGATTCGTCACGCCGGATTCCATTATGGTACAGGTATCTGGCCCATTTGATGTATTCATGTACCAGCCCCTGAAACCAGAGTTCCAGCTCCTGTGCCGTCTTCACCATCTTGAACCTTCGAATTTCTTCTGTCTCCAGGCTGCAGTAAGTCATCTGGACTGCGGCCTCAGTCAACTGGTGTTCACAAACATAGAACCAGGCATAGCACATAGCCTGAGCCAGATGCACCGGATTCGGCTCCTCCATTTTATCTAAGTCCAGATACACGCCCTTAATCTCGTCAATGGTTACGCCCGATGGCTCCTCGATAATTCCGTCTGCTCTCCCTTCTATTATAAAAAGAAATCCCTCCTCCTCCACCTGATGTCTTAAAAACACCTCCGCCCGGTAGGAAGGCCCCTGCTGTCTCTGAATTTTTCGGTGGATTCTCGTCCCCTCCTGCATAGCCTCCTTCTGGGAGCCCGCAGTTCTCCGATTGTCAATGTCGCCGGATCTCAGCACAAACTCCACCAGGCTGCGAACCGATATTTTTACCTGGCGCCGCTGCTCATCTGTCCTGCCTTCCTTTCCCAACTTTGTCTCCTCCCCCATACCACATATTCCCCTTCTGCCTGCCCGCCTCTCCTCTTCTGATCGCTCAGGGGACATGGCTTTTCGCATCAATCGAGTAGGAGGGGATTTTTATAAATCCCCGACCTCTCACACCACCGTGCGTA
>CAUCIO010000078.1 GCA_958442925.1 uncultured Clostridium sp.
CCTCCTGTTCCATTCTTATTTTTCTGCCCAGTCCTTAGCACGTTCTACTGCCTTATGCCAGTTCCTGAGAAGCTCTGTCCTGGTGGATTCCTCCATATGAGGTTCATATCTTTTATAAAGTTTCCAGTTATGCTCAAGTTCTGATAGATCGTGGAACTCCCCGATTCCGTAGGCCGCCAGATAAGCAGCTCCCAGACCTGTCGTATCTGTAATTACTGGAACGTCCACCGGGATTCCCAGAATATCAGCCTGAAACTGCATTAAAAATTCATTGACAACCGCTCCTCCGTCTACCCTCATCACCTCAATCGGAATGCCGGAATCTTTCACCATTACATCCAGATTATCCTTCACCTGATATGCAATACTCTCCAACGTAGCTCTCACCAGCTGTTCCTTTGTAGTTCCTCCTGTAATTCCTACAATAGTTCCTCTGGCATACTGGTCCCAATGAGGTGCTGCAAGCCCTGCAAAAGCCGGTACAAAGTAGACTCCGCCTGTATCCGGTACAGATTTGGCCAGTTCCTCTGTCTCAGCTGCGCTGGAAATCAAATGCAGTTTGTCTCGAAGCCACTGAACTGCTGCTCCCGATATGTAAATGCCGCCATCCAGGGCAAATGTCATCTGCTTATTATTCAGCCCCCATCCTACGGTAGTCAGAAGACCATTGTCTGAGTAGACTGGCTTATCCCCTGTATTCATCAGCATAAAGCAGCCTGTTCCATAGGTTGTTTTCACAGTTCCCGGCTTAAAACATGCCTGGCCGAAAAGAGCTGCCTGCTGATCTACCACAGAACCGGAAATTGGAATCTTAGCCCCGAAGAAATCCAGGGGATCTGTATAGCCGTATACCTTGGCGCTGTCGTGAATCTCCGGAAGAATGCTTTTAGGAATATCCAATGCCTTTAAAATGTCCTCATCCCATTCTCCTGTGTGAATATTTAACAGCATGGTTCTGGACGCAGTGGAATAATCTGTCACATGCACATGGCCATGAGTCAGTTTCCAGATCATCCAGGTATCCAGTGTTCCTGCAATCACATGGCCATTCTCAATTTTTTCCCGTACTCCTTCCACATGATCCATAATCCAGCGTATTTTTGTAGCGCTGAAATAAGCATCTGCCACTAATCCTGTCCGTTCCCGAATCAGATCTCCATACTTTTCTGCCAGTTCATCTGCCATCTTCGCTGTTCTTCTGTCCTGCCAGACGATGGCATTGTATACCGGCACACCTGTGTAGCGATCCCACAGCATAACCGTCTCTCCCTGATTATCAAGACCCATGCAGGTCAGATCTGCTACCTGGATTCCCGCTTCTTCCGCCGCCATGGCTATGGTTTCCAGAATACTGCTCCAGATTTCCATGGGATCGTGCTCTACCCATCCCGGTTCCGGATAATACTGGGTATGCTCCTTGTATCCTCTGGCAACCTGATTCCACTGTGCGTCAAAAATAAGAGCTGTTGTGCCTGTTGTCCCCTGATCCAAACCTAAATAATACTTCTCCAACTGTTCTCCTCCTTTATTTACACTGTTTGCTGTAACCCTGTCAATTTCTTATTTTTCCTGCTGTTCCCTGCCCGGCTCCATTCCCCTGCACATAAAAAGAGCTAAACAGACTGCAATAATACCTGCTGCCAGCTTTCCAATTACAACTGGCGTAATCATAGACGGCTCTACCCCTGCCGTAAATCCCAGATGATCACCCAGAGCCGCTGTAGCCGGAACCAGCCAGGCTGTATTAACAATAATGCCCTTTTTATTCATATCTTTCATCATTGTATAAACAGGAACGGAATTGGCTAAGGTAAATACAAGGCCAGCTGCGCTGGTTTTATCAAGTCCCAGCTTCTGTCCTGCCCTGTTTAACGGCTTATCCAGCACTTTTGTGAGAATGGTAAGAACTGGAAAAGTTCCAAGCAGGACAATACCAATTCCTGCAATGGCACTCATACCCTCCATAATATCTGCCATTCCCGGAATCACTACTACTCCGGTAAGATGTTCAAAAGCTGCTGCTGCCAGTCCAATATAGATAACAATCGTTATAAACTGTCCGAATACCATGCATCCCTTTACCATAGCTTCCGGAATAAATTTAAGCCCCAGGGCCAGAATTGCTGCCAGAATGATAACTGGAACCGTATTCCAGAGCACCATGGATGGATTAAATCCTGCAATCAACCCTCCTATAACACTTCCTGCCGGAATTGTAATCAATCCAATTAAAAGCCCTTTAGAGAAGTAGGGGCGATCCTCTTTTTCGATCAGTCCCAAGCCTACCGGAATTGAAAATACCAGTGTGCATCCTAACATAGATGCCACAATATTCCCCGCCAGAAGTCCTGCCTCCTGATTCTGAGCCAGCTCCACAGCCAGAGGATAACCTCCCATATCATTGGCTAAAATCGCTCCGAACATAGCCGGATCTGCTCCCAGTGCTTCAAATACAGGAATAATCACAGGACCCAATAAATCTGCAATCACAGGAGCCAGACAGACAATGCCTACCATCCCCAGCGCCAGAGGCCCCATAGCCTGAAATCCCTCATCAAACTTCTCTCCCAGTCCCAGCCTGTTCCCGAAAATCTTGTCAGCCGCTCCAATGATCACTCCGGCTGCCATCACCCAAAGAATAATCTGGTCAAATGTCATGCAGTTTCCTCCTTTTCTTCCGCTCTGCCCAGCGTTTGTTGTAAAAATCCACATTTTCACGTGCTTTTTGTTGTGTTTTATTGTATTACTTTCTAATTTTAAAATCAATACCACAAAATAGCTGATTTTTTAAGCGTTTTTTTGTGCATTTTTTTCTCAATATTGTATCATTTTGCAAAAATACAACAAATTACACATTTTATATCTGCAGACTGAAGCATCCAGATACATAAAAAGGGAATCCTGCAGATTCAAAATCAAATAAAAAAAGAAGAGAACTCCGTTTCACCTGCCTGTACAGCCTGTGAATCTTCTTCTCTTCTTTCTCATATTCTTTATTATTCTTTGTATTAGTTTTTAAGACCATCCTGAAGACCATGCAGCAAAGCGCTTACTCTGCCTCTATGCATCCGTCTTTTCCCTGTCTTCCAGCGCATCAGTCTGGATTACTTCTGTCTTCATTGTATGCATTTTCCCTAAAATAGCCCGATCTGCCCTGCTGTCAGTAATCAGCACATCCAATCTGGACAAAGGGCATACCTCATTCATAGCGATCACACCAAATTTGCTGTAGTCTGTCAGCCCGATCACCTTCTGGCTCCGCTCCAGCATGACGCGTCTCAGATTCGTTTCTTCAATATGGTAGTCCGTGATGCCGTTTTCTACCGTTAATCCACCGATTCCCAAAATATATTTGTCCAGATTGAAACGGCTCATTACCTGCTCTGCCACAAAGCCGGAAACGGAAAATTCTCCTTTGCGGACCTCTCCTCCCAGCATAATAACGCGGATATTCTCATCCTCACTTAAAATTTCCGCAATCGGCATGGAGTTAGTCAGCACAATCACTCTCTTTTTCCCAAGTAAAGCCTTAGCAAACTCCCTGGCTGTGGTTCCAATATCGATTCCCAGCACGTCTCCGTCCTCAATCAACTCCACAGCCCTTCTGGCGATAGCCGTCTTTTCTGCATAGTGCTTAATCTCCCGCTGCTCGTAGAGCGGCTCTTTTCCCTTCTTCTGATTCAGCACTGCGCCCCCGTATACCCGAGTCAAAAGTCCCTGTTTTTCCAGATATTCCAAATCTCTGCGGATCGTCTCAATGGACACATCAAATATCTTCATCAGGTCGCTGACTTTTAACATCCGCTCTGCCTGGATCATCTCTATAATTTTCTCCCGCCTGCTCTGAAGCATGGTTTTCTCCCCCCCTGTCTGGCATTTGTCTATGATTTTATTATAATACCTGGGGAGATTTTTGCCAACAAGCCATAACAGTTTGCAGCTCTCCTCTTTCAGCCCAGTCCCTGCCTCTTCCTGATATCAGCGTACAAGAGACGCTACGCCTCCTCCATGCCTCTGCACATAAAAAGAGCCAGACACACGGCAAGTACGCCAGCTGACAGTTTTCCCGCCACCACCGGGGTAATCATGGACGGCTCTACCCCTGCCGTAAATCCCAGATGAGCCCCCAGAGCTGACGTAGCCGGAACCAGCCAGGCTGTATTCACAATAATGCCCTTTTTGTTCATATTCTTCATCATCGTATAGACGGGAACAGAATTAGCCAGTGTAAACACAAGGCCAGCTGCACTGATCTTATCAAGTCCCAGCCTTCTCCCTGCCCGGTTTAACGGTTTGTCCAGCAGCTTTGTGAGAATGGTGAGCGCCGGAAAGGTTCCAATCAGGACAATTCCGATTCCTGCAACCGCCCTCATTCCTTCCATAATATCCGCCATCCCCGGAATCACCACCACTCCGGTGAGATGTTCAAAGGCAGCTGCCGCCAGCCCTATGTAGATGACAATCGTAATAAACTGTCCAAATATCATGCACCCTTTTACCATGGCCTCCGGAAATGCCTTCAGACCCAGAGCCAGAATTGCGGCCAGGAGAATGACAGGAACCATATTTCGAAGCACCATGGACAGCTCAAAGCCTGCAGCCAGGCCTCCTATGACGCTTCCCGCCGGAATTGTGATGAGACCGATTAAAAATCCTCTGGAAAAATAAGGCCGATCCTCCTTTTCAATCAGGCTCAAGCCTACGGGAATGGAGAACACCAGGGTACATCCCAGCATGGAGGATACAATCGTCCCAGCCAAGAGTCCCGCCTCCTGATTTTCGGCCAGCTCCACAGCCAGGGAATAACCGCCCATATCATTGGCTAAAATCGCTCCAAACATAGCAGGGTCTGCTCCCAGCGCCTCAAATACCGGAATAATCACAGGGCCTGATACATCTGCAATCACAGGAGCCAGACAGACAATTCCAACCATCCCCAGGGCCAGCGGCCCCATAGCCTGAAACCCCTCGTCAAACTTCTGGCCCAGCCCCAGCCTGTTCCCAAAAATCTTATCAGCCGCCCCGATGATTGCCCCGGCTGCTATTACCCAAATAATGATTTGGTCAAATGTCATTCCGTCTCCTCCCTCTCTTATCCTGTCCTGTATTTATGTCAGGTTTCATTATAATACCTGGAGAGGTATTTGCCAACAGCAGCAGCCGATAAATATGCAGAACCTGCCAAATTCCCGGAAAGGTTCTTTCACACAAAAATGCCGTACAGGTTTCCCTATACGGCAAAATTCTCTACGCGAAGCATCCCTGAATCGTATTCACATCCCTCAAAAGAAGTTCCATCTGGTCTCCTGACTGGCCCCGATTCCTCAGAGGCCGAAGATTATAGTAATTTTCTGTAATAATCCAGCCGCCAAAACCTCGTTCCTTCAAATATTTCATCTGGCTGAAGAAATCTGTATTTCCTTCTCCTAACAAACGATTTCCCGGCGCGTCTGTCCCATCTTTTACATGAAGAATGGTGTCCATGTAAGGATACAGGCCTTCCAGCTGGCTGAGCTGATCCATATCAAAATTAAATTTAAAATTCTGGGTATCAAAGTGAATTTTCAGATTGTCTGCGCCCACTGCATCCAGAAGTTCAATCTGTCTTTTCCAGTCAAGAGCGTTTTCTGTCAGAATTGTAATCCCCCGCTCTGCGCCCAGACGGCACGCATAGCTGAGAGCTTCTCTGGTATGTTCAATATGCTCCTCGCAGGTAATCAGATTGTGAATAAAATTAGGAATCATCAAACGGCTGATTCCCATCTGCGCCGCCGTCTCCACACCGATCTCCATCTGCTCCCAGGCAATTTTCCCATTCTCGGTAGAATTTCCATGAATAAACTCGTGCTCCATCAGATCATTTAAGACAAGCGCAGGGAATTCTATTCCATATCGCTCTCCATCCTCCAGATATCCGTCCATCACCGTCTTTTGGGTCAACGGATACCCTGCCTCAAAGCTTCCCAGTTCCAACTGAATTCCTGAAAGACCTGCCTCATGGGCAGTTCTGACACTGTACAAGCTGCCTCCTGGAAGTCCCCAGGCTACGGCTCCGATTCTAATTCTGCTGTCTGTATTTCCCATATATTTCCTGGCCTCCCATCTCCTTGCTTAATCCTTTTTCCTGGTTTCCATTCCCATGCTTTTATTCTAATTCAGATTACTCTAAATTGCTGTGATTTCTGAACATCTCTTCTCCCGTAATGTGAAACCGATCCATCAGAAGAAGTACCATCGTATCGCAAAGAATACCGGCGCTTTGTTCAAACAGGGTCCCCATTGGCTGTACAGAACAACCCTTCACCTGATCTTTCCTGTCTGCCTTCACTATTACGGCCGCATCACACAAGTCTGAAAGGGAGGAGTGTGGAGATGCTGTCACTGCCAATACCAAAGCCCCTGCTTTTTTGGCTTTTTTTCCATGTTCCAGAAGCACAGGCGTTTCCCCTGAACCGCTGAGTATAATCAAAATATCCTTTGAGGTAATAGCCGGAGCTGTCGCTTCCCCTACTACACTTGCCAAAAATCCCATTTGAGCCAGCCGCATGGCAAACCCTTCCGCCTGGAGACGGCTTCTTCCCGCCCCATCGCAGAAAATCCTGTTTTCTCTGCTAAGGCAGGCCACAAATCCAGTTACTTCTTTTTCATCGATTCCCTGCAGCGCCCGGTTCAGCTCTCCGAGCACCTCTTTTGCTGTCCTGGCGTATTCCATTCTGTATTTTCCTCTTTTACTTCTTTTTCGGCATGTTTCTGAAGCATATTCTACGCTCGCTTCAGTTTTCTGATTAAATCAGAAGCTGTTCCGCCTGATTTGATAAAGTCGATATAAACAGCAATCAGAATTACAATTCCCTGAACTACATACTGCCAGGAGGAGTCAATACCTAACAGGTTCATTCCATTTTTCAAAATACCGATCACAATTACGCCAATTACTGTTCCGGAAATGCTTCCCTTGCCTCCGCTCATACTGGTTCCTCCCAGCACAACTGCAGCAATGGCATCCATCTCCGCGCTGTCTCCCATAATCATTGTAGCCGTAAAGGTTCTTCCCACTGTCAGCACTCCTGCCAGAGACGCCAGAAAGCCGCTGAAGGCAAACACAAAAAATGTAACTTTTTTTACATTAATACCCGAATACTCTGCCGCTGTCTTGTTTCCTCCTACTGCATAAATGTGACGCCCAAGCTTCGTTCTGTTTAAAATAAAGGAAGATACAATAATCACAGCGATAATCAGATAAAGCTGAATGGGAAGTCCCAGAATTTCTCCCATTCCCCAGAAGGTATACGCATCGTCTAAAACGGCAATCGTCTGAGCGTGGGTATAAATTCTGGCAATTCCCC
Source organism: uncultured Clostridium sp. (assembly GCA_958442925.1). Lineage (GTDB taxonomy): Bacteria > Bacillota > Clostridia > Lachnospirales > Lachnospiraceae > Otoolea. The sequence continues at coordinate 7,347 of CAUCIO010000078.1, forward strand.
GGCCAATATTCATCGCAGCCAGCGTTACAATAAAAGCTGGAATCGTAGTTCTTGAAACTACAAGTCCATTAAACGCTCCAATCAGGGTTCCAAAGAAAATTCCAATCAAAATTCCCACTGGAACAGGTAATCCAAGCCAGGTGATCATTCCTGCACTGATACACCCTGAAACAGCAATCACAGAACCTACTGACAGGTCAATGCCCCCTAAAAGGATGACAAAGGTCATACCGCAGGCCAGGTATAAATTAATAGTAATCTGCCTTACCACATTGAAAAAGTTCGTTACTGTGGCAAATTTATCTGTCAGGAACGTAAGTCCCACACAGAGGATCAAAAGGCCCATCAGAATGCCGAAGTTCATTTTAATTGTGTTTACTGCTGACTGCCCCCACTTATGTTTCATCTCTGTCACCTCTTTATAATTCCTTTGTGGATAATTCCATAATACGCTCCTGGGTAAATTCATCCCTGGAAAGTACGCCTGTCGTCCGCCCCTGGTTCATCACCACAATCCGGTCGCACATATTGATAAGCTCCGGCATCTCAGAAGAGATAAATATCACAGACAGGCCCTCTGCTGTCAGGCGATCAATCAAATGATAAATATCCGCCTTTGTCTTTACGTCAATTCCCCTGGTCGGCTCATCTAAAATCAGGATTTTCTTTGTAGCAAGAAGCCAGCGGCTGATAATTACCTTTTGCTGGTTGCCTCCGCTCAGCCTGCCAATAGGCTGCTCAATTCCGGTATATTTTGTCTCCATAACCTGATCCACATACGTGTGAATCAGAGACAGTTCTTTCTCCCTGCTGTATGTTCCGCCCTTTAAAAACTGATCCAGCACTTCGATAGTAGTGTTAAAGCGTATTCCCTGCACAGAGAAAATTCCTTCTTTTTTTCTGTCCTCCGGAACCAGTCCAATGCCATAGTTCATAGCATCCTTCACATTCCTTATCTGAGCCTTTTTCCCATCTGCGAAAATTTCTCCTGCATCTTTTTTTCTGAGCCCAAACAAGGCCTCCATGGTTTCCGAACGGCCTGAACCTACCAGACCGGAAAATCCCAGTACCTCTCCTTTTTTCAGTTCAAAGGAAACGTCCCTGACTTCCTTTCCCGCTGCCAGATGGCTGACAGAAAGTACAGTCTCCTCTCTGGAATGATTATGCTTATCATACAGATCTCCCAGAGAACGTCCTACCATTAAGCTTACCAGATGATCATGAATCGTATTTTTTGTTACAACTGTATCAATATACTCTCCATCCCGCATCACTGTAATCCGGTCTGCAATCGCATCCAGCTCTGACATTCGATGACTGATATAGATAATGCCGACCCCTTTTTCCTTCAGCCGTCGAATTGCTTTAAACAAAACTTCCACTTCTGTGTCCGTCAGGGAAGAGGTAGGCTCATCCATTACAATAATTTTAGCACCGAAGGAGATTGCTCTTGCAATCTCCACCATCTGCTGTTTCGCAATATTGAGCCTCCCCACCTGTTCCTCCGGCTGAATATCTAACTCCATTTCTTTCAGAAAGGCGGCTGTATCCCGATTCATTTTCTCTGTATCTACAGTCCCTCGTTTTGTTTTTGGCTCCTGTCCCAGGAAAATATTCTCCGCCACAGTCATGTAGGGAATCAGCATCAGTTCCTGGTGAATCACACGGATTCCATGGTTCCTGGCGCTCTCCACACTTGTTATCTCTGTCTTATTTCCCTCAATGTAAATCGTTCCTTCATCCTTTGTGTAAGCACCGCCAAGTATCTTAATCAGAGTGGATTTTCCTGCTCCGTTCTCTCCTAAAAGAGCGTGTACCTCCCCGTGCTTCACAGTCAGTTCCACACGGTTCAGTACTCTGACTCCTGAGAAGGATTTGGAAATTCCCTCCATCCTCAGTAATTCTTCCATTCTCTGCCGCTCCTTGTCCGTATCTCTTAAACGCTGTTTCTTACTGCCATCCTGCGTTCAGATACTCAGCAATATTCTCACTGTCGATTGTAAAAGCCGGCACGTCAATCTGGAACTGCTCCGGCTCCTGACCTGCCAGAATTTCTTTAACTGTCTCGTAGCACTGAGTTCCAATCTTAATCGGTGACTGCGCTGCTGTCATCCGGTAGATACTTCCTTCCTTGGCAATTACCTGCTTTGCCTCCGGAGCTCCGTCTACACCATAGATAGCTACGTCGGCTCCTGATGTCATGCAGGCTGCATAAGCGCCCATACCCGCCTGATCGTTGATGGAGAAAATCGCATCTAAATCTGGATGAGCCTGTAAAATATCACTTGTAATATTCTGTCCTTTCTCAACAGTTCCCTCTGCATCAAAGGTTTCCACAATCTCAAATCCCTTGCCTTCAATTGTCTCTAAGAAACCTTTCTCTCTGTCAACACAGGCACTGTTAGCCGGATAGTTAAGCACAGCAATCTTTCCGCCGTCTGGAAAATCCTCCAGCATGGCCTCTCCGCACAGCTTGCCCGCCTGAATATTATCAGTAGCTACATACGCGTCTACCAGATCCAGGTTGCCTACTGCAGAGTCAAAATTGACTACTGGAATTCCTGCCTCGTCCAGTTTCTGAAGTGCCGGTTCAATCGCATCTTTATCAACCGGATTTAAAAATACTGCGTCTACGTCCTGAGCAATAAAATCTTCTACTACCTGAAGCTGTTTTGTACTGTCCTGCTGCGCGTCTACTACAACTGTTTTATTTCCTTCTGCCTCAGCCGCTTTTGTGATGGAATCAGCTACTGTCTTAAAGAAATCAGACTCAATCCAGTAAGTAACTCCAAAGGTCATTCCTCCCTCAGAAGCTGTATCT
>CAUCIO010000079.1 GCA_958442925.1 uncultured Clostridium sp.
AAAATGGAGCTGTTGCTCCGGTAGATCATTTATCTACTTTTGCAACAGCTCCTTTTAGTGGAAAAATCCCTTGTTTTTTCTTTTCTGCTTGACCTTATACCTGGTATAGGGCATATGATACAGACAGGAAGCGGGAAAAGCAGATAAAACCGACAGAAAAAGATGAAACAAGGAACAAGGCTGACTGGGAAGGAGGACAGTATGAGGAACATGAACATCAAAGAAGCGGAGGAAGAAACAGGCATCACCAGACAGAATATCCGTTTTTATGAAAAGAAAGGCCTGCTCCGGCCGGAACGGAATCAGGAAAATGACTACAGACAGTATTCAGTGGAGGACATTGAAAGGCTGAAGACAATCAAAATGCTGAGAAAGCTGGATTTCTCAGTGGAGAATATTAAGGAAGTGCTGGATGGAAGCATGGATTTTTCTCAGGCAGTGAGGCAGCAGCTGGAAAATCTCAGGGAGAGAAAAAAGGAGCTGTCAGTTCAGATTGATTTTTTAGAAAAGATAGAACGGGAAGGCGCCGATCTGTCCAGCCAGGAGCGGTATTTAAAACAGATGGAGCAGGAGGAGAGCCTGGGCAGACGGTTTACGGATATTTTAGAGGACTATAAAAGAATCGTCAGAGAAGAGAGCCAGAGAAAATTTAGTTTCGTGCCTGATACGATGGCCAGGACTCCCAGGGAATTTACAGAGGAACTGTTTCGATTTGCAGAGCAGGAAAAGCTTAATCTGGTGATTACAAGAGAAGGGATGAATCCCCTGTTTGAGATAGACGGAGTCCAGTACGAGGCATTCCGCCTGTCGGGCAGATTCGGAATTGTCATCCAGTGTCAGATGACAGAATCCCGAAAGCAGGAGGCTGATTTGGCAGAACAGGGAGAGGAGAAGAAACAGGAGAAGGACAGCGCAGGAAAAAAGGCTGTGCGGCTGCTTCACTACAGCTGGCCGATTCTTATATGGGCTGTTTTATTCTTTTCCAGAGCTGGATTCAGCTGGTGGAGCATATCAATTTTTATTGGAACCTCGGCGGCTCTGGGGTGCGGCTGCTTCACGTACTGGAACCTGAAAAACTGATAGGATAGGCATATGAGGAAAAATTTTCTTGTTCCACTTAAAGTCACCGAAAATTTTTCCTCATATATAGGGAATTGGAAATTGTGAGGGAAACAGAAAAAAATCAAGTTTTATAAGGAGGAATCGCGATGTTAAATATGTTTAAAAAGTCATTTTGGATCCCATATGAGGACAGCTCGGTGTATCCGACTATGGCAAAGGCCATGGAAGAAATTTCAAGGTACTGTGAGGAACGTGGTGAAACCTGCGTTTTTACAGGAGACGACGAGGTGGAAATCGGAGGTAAAAGATACGAAATTTACAGAGGATATGAAAGCGGAAGCAGAGGTAATTATGGAATCAAGTGCCGGGAGAAGTAGAGGGAAGTGGGAACGGAAAACGCATGAATGCAGTAGTTTTTAAGCCGTTATAAAACAGATCAAAACTGCAGTCTTTGTCTAAATAATATTTAAAGCATGATAAGTTTGCCGCATAAAACGGGCTTCTCAGACTGCTTGATTTTCCCTTCTTCCCCCTTTACAGAATAAGGATTGATTGATAGAATAGTGAAACAAGCGAAGCGTCAGAACTCCCCATCCGGGAAATTCTGGCGCTTAAAGCCGTGTAAGAAAGACAGAATAGATAAGGAGACAACACGTATGTATATTATAGCAGGACTGGGAAATCCAGGAGAGAAGTATGATAATACCCGCCACAATGCAGGATTTTTAACCATAGACGCGCTGGCATCCAGATACAATATCGACATCAGGGAGAAAGCCCATAAAGCTCTGATTGGAAAAGGGATGATTGACGGACAGAAGGTGATTCTGGCCAAACCGCAGACCTATATGAATGTGAGCGGGGAGAGTATCCGTGCTCTGGTAGATTATTATAAAATCGCCCAGGATGAGCTGATTATTATTTTCGATGATATCAGTCTGGAACCGGGACAGCTGCGGATCCGAAAGAAGGGGAGCGCAGGAGGGCATAATGGAATTAAGAGTATTATTGCCCATCTGGGTACACAGGAGTTTACCAGGATTAAAGTGGGCGTCGGGGAAAAGCCGGAGAAAATGGATCTGGCAGACTATGTACTGGGCCGCTTTTTAAAAGAAGAGCAGGATACTATGAAAGAGGCCTTTGAAAAAGCAGCCGGGGCAGCTGCGGCCATTGTTACCCAGGGGGCAGACACAGCCATGAATCTCTACAACGGCTCTAAAAAGAAGGCTGAGAAAAAGAAGCTGGAAAAGGCGGAAGAGAAAGAGACGGAAGGGAAACAGGAAAAGCCGGAAGAGAAATAGGCAGAAATAAAACAGGCAGGAAAGGAAAAGAACAGGAGGGAGACAGATGGGAAGCATATTTGCCAATCCACTGGAGGAGCTGGCTGAGTTTCAGGACATGAAGAGAGAGCTGAATCAGGGGCGGGGGCCTCTTCAGGTCAGCGGCTGCGTGGACTCGCAGAAGGCTCACCTGATCAGCGAGGCAGGAGCAGAAAAGACGTGGAAACTGATTGTCACATATGATGATTCCAGAGCCAGGGATCTGTTTGAGGATTACAGAACCTTTGATCCGGCTGTGTATCTGTATCCAGCCAGGGATCTATTGTTTTACAGCTCTGATATCCATGGAAATCTCCTGACCCGCCAGAGAATGCAGGTGTTTAAAAGCCTGATTGAAAACGGGACAGGGACAGTGGTGACTACGGCGGATGCACTGATGGATCGTCTTCTTCCTCTTTCCGAGATCGAGGACAGCTGCATTCATGTGTCCTGCGGGGAAACAGTTCTGCTGGAGAAGCTGAAGGGAACACTTTCCCAGCTGGGATATGAGAGAGTAGGGCAGGTAGACGGTATGGGACAGTTTTCGATTCGTGGAGGGATTATCGATATTTTCCCTTTGACAGAGGAACTTCCTGTCCGAATCGAGCTGTGGGGCGACGAGGTGGACTCTATCCGCAGCTTTGACCTGGAAAGCCAGAGATCCGTGGAGGAGCTTGATGAGGTTACTCTCTATCCTGCCACAGAGCTTCTGCTTCTGCCGGAGAGGGTGGAAGATGGGCTTCAAAAAATTGAGAAAGAGACAAAGGATTATACGAAGGCGCTGCGGGCGCAGGTGAAAACAGAGCAGGCAGCCAGAATAGAATCATTGGTCCGGGAGCTTTCCGAGGAGATACGGGAAGGCTTCCGGGTTCATGGCTTAGGCGGTTTTATCCAGTATTTTTCTAAGACAACGGTCTCCTTCCTGGATTATTTTCCAAAGGAGAAGCTGGCGGTCTTTCTCGATGAGCCACTGAGAATCAGAGAAAAAGCCGAGGTAGTGGAGACAGAGTTCAGGGAGAGCATGGCTCACCGCCTGGAGGGCGGCTACCTTCTGCCTGGGCAGACTGATTTCCTTTATTCAGCCAGGACACTGCTTTCCATGACAGCTCTGCCATGTACCCTGCTGCTCTCAGGCCTTGATCAGAAGCTTCCAGGCTTTCCGGTGAAGAAAAAATACAGCATCGAGGCCAAGAGCATGGGAACCTACCACAACGGCTTTGAGCTTTTAATCAAGGATTTGGAGCGGTGGCAGAAGGGAAAATACAGGGTAGTTCTTCTGACTGCATCGAGAACCAGAGCCAGCCGTCTGGCGGGAGATCTCAGGGAATATGGCCTGAAAGCATATCTGCCGGATCAGGATCAGAGCCAGGTAAGGGCTGGGGAGATCATGGTTACCTATGGAAATCTCCACAGAGGCTTTGAGTACCCGCTGCTGAAATTCGCTGTTGTAGCGGAAGGAGATATGTTTGGAGGCGGACAGGGTAAGAAACGGAAAAAGAAAAAAACTTCCTACCAGGGCAGGCATATCCAGAGCTTTTCCGAGCTTTCTTTGGGAGATTATGTAGTCCATGAAAATCATGGTCTCGGTATTTACCGGGGAATTGAAAAAATTGAGCAGGATAAGGTAGTTAAAGATTACATTAAAATCGAGTATGCAGACGGAGGAAACCTCTATCTGCCGGCTACCAGACTGGAGGGAATCCAGAAATATGCCAGCGCAGAGGCGAAAAAGCCGAAGCTGAACCGTCTGGGCGGAAGCGAGTGGCATAAGACCAAGACGAAGGTGCGGGGAGCAGTCAAAGAGATTGCAAAGGATCTGATAAAGCTCTATGCGGCCAGACAGGACCAGGAGGGGTTCCAGTATGGGCCTGATACGGTGTGGCAGAGAGAATTTGAAGAAATGTTTCCCTACGAGGAGACAGAAGATCAGCTGGATGCCATTGATGCGGTGAAACGCGATATGGAGAGCCATAAAATTATGGATCGCCTGATCTGCGGAGACGTAGGCTACGGAAAGACGGAGATTGCCCTGCGGGCAGCTTTTAAGGCCATTCAGGAGGGAAAACAGGTGGTGTATCTGGTTCCCACCACGATTCTGGCTCAGCAGCACTACAATACCTTTGTCCAGCGAATGAAGGATTTCCCGGTGCGGGTAGATATGATGTCCAGATTCCGTACTGCAGCCGAGCAGAAACGGACACTGGAGGATTTAAAAAAGGGATTTGTGGACGTACTGATTGGAACTCACCGTGTACTGTCAAAGGATGTGGAATTTAAGAGCCTGGGCCTTTTAATTATAGACGAGGAGCAGCGCTTCGGAGTGGCTCATAAGGAGAAGATCAAGCAGCTGAAGGAAAATGTGGACGTTATCACCCTGACGGCCACACCGATTCCCAGGACGCTCCACATGAGCCTGATCGGAATCCGGGACATGAGCGTACTGGAGGAGCCGCCGGTGGATCGTCTGCCCATTCAGACTTATGTGATGGAGTACAACGACGAGATGGTAAGAGAGGCCATCAGCCGGGAGGTGGCCAGAGGGGGACAGGTGTATTATGTATACAACCGTGTCAATAATATCGAGGAAATTGCCAGCCATGTGGCTTCCCTGGTACCGGACGCTTCTGTTACCTTTGCCCACGGCCAGATGCGGGAACATGAGCTGGAGCGGATTATGCTGGATTTCGTAAACGGGGACATTGATGTGCTGGTTTCCACTACGATTATCGAGACAGGACTAAATATCCCCAATGCCAACACCATTATCATTCACGATGCAGATCGTCTGGGACTGTCCCAGCTCTATCAGATCCGAGGCCGTGTCGGCCGTTCCAACCGGACTGCCTATGCCTTTCTGATGTACAGGCGTGATAAGCTTTTAAGGGAGGAGGCGGAAAAACGCCTTCAGGCCATCAGGGAATTTACAGAACTTGGCAGCGGAATCAAGATCGCCATGCGGGATCTGGAGATCCGCGGAGCAGGAAATATTCTGGGAGCAGAACAGCACGGACACATGGAGGCAGTGGGCTACGACTTGTACTGCAAGCTGCTCAATGAGGCGGTGCTGGCCTTAAAGGGAGAAGCCGACGAGAGCGAGGAGTTCGAGACGTCTGTGGACTGCGATATCGATGCCTACATTCCTCCGTTTTATATTAAAAATGAGTATCAGAAGCTGGATATCTATAAAAGAATTTCTGCCATTGAGTCGGAGGAGGAATACATGGATATGCAGGATGAGCTGATCGACCGGTTTGGAGAGCTTCCGCTTCCTGTGGAAAATCTGCTTCTGATTGCATCTGTGAAGGCTCTGGCCCACAGCGCCGGGGTGACAGAGGTGAATATCAACCGTCAGGAGGCCAGAATTACCATGTTCAAACAGGCTAAAATTGACGTCACCGGCATTCCTGATCTGATCAGCCGATATAAGGGAGATTTGAAACTTCGTCCAGGCGAGACTCCGGAATTCATGTATCTGGATCAGAGAAATAAGAATAAGGACTGCCACAGGGTAATAGAAAAAACCCAGGAGATTCTGCGGGAACTGAAGGAACTTTGTGAACACAGACAGGGTGACGGTAAGAAATAAAATGCAGATTTCAGACAGAAGCTGCTGGTGATAACAGGAATAATGGAAACGAGAACAGACAGGAGAGGACTGGAAACGTGGAGAAAGAAAAACAGGAGATTACAAGCGGGGCTGAGGCAGTGAGGCTGAACAAGTTTTTAAGCGAGTCAGGATTCTGCTCCCGCAGAGAAGCTGACAGACTGATAGAGGCAGGAAAGGTAAAGGTAGACGGGCTTACTGCTTCCATGGGCATGAAGGTAAAACCAGGGCAGCAGGTAGAGGCAGACGGAACAGTGATTGGCGGAAAGGACAGACCGGTTGTGCTGCTGGTCAATAAGCCCAGGGGCATTGTCTGCACGACCTCAGACAAGGATCGGGCGGAAAATATCGTAGAATTCCTGAACTATCCGGTGAGAATCTACCCAGTAGGGCGGCTTGATAAGGATTCAGAGGGCCTGCTTCTCATGACAAACCAGGGAGAGCTGGTGAATCAGATTTTAAAGGGCAGATACGGCCACGAAAAGGAGTATCTGGTCACTGTCAATAAGGAGATTACAGCGGCGTTTTTAGAGCGCATGAGAAAGGGTGTAAAAATTCTCGACACGGTTACAAGACCCTGTACTGTGGAGCAGACAGGGGAGAAGTCCTTCCGAATTATTCTGACTCAGGGCTTAAACCGTCAGATCCGCCGGATGTGCGAGGCGTTAGGATACCAGGTGAGAACCTTAAAGAGGGTGCGGATCATGAATCTGAAGCTGGGAACCTTAAAGACCGGAGAATACAGAGAGATTACGAAAGAGGAGCTGCGGGAGCTGAAGCGGCTGCTCAGGAAGAATACAGAGCAATAGCATGAGAGGAATAATGGCCTGAAAGAGGGAGACAGAAAATGGGATTAAACAGATTAACAGACAGAATTTATTTTTTAGCTCATGAACCAGAGACTGACAGACCTATGTTAGCCTATATTAAAGGAGATAGATTCTCCCTGTCCATTGACGCAGGATATTCGGCATCCCATGTTCAGGATTTCTATAAAGCAATCAAATCAGAGCATTTAAAAGAACCTGATTTTACAGCAATTACACACTGGCATTACGATCATACCTTTGGTATGCATGCGATCAGCGGAATCAGTATTGCCCATGACAAAACAAATGAGTTTCTCAAAGAACAGCAGGAGCTGGCTAAGAATGCCGATTACATGGAAAATTTAAAAAGAGAGGATGCCCATTTCAGAAAAGAATACTGTGGACAGTCTCAATTAGACATTGTGCTGTCAGATTTATCATTTTCAGATAAAATGACCCTGGATTTAGGCGGTATCACTGCCCAAATCTTTCATGCAGTATCACCCCATTCAGAAGACACGTCCTGTATTTATATACCGGAAGAAAAAGCGCTGTTTTTAGGCGATTCAACCAGTGAAGATTTCTTCCATGACGGATATATGGATAAGGATAAACTCCGTTCTTTAATGCAGATGATTCAAGAGGTGGATTGTGATTACTGCATACTCAGCCATTGCGAACCATTGAACAAAGAAGATTTGCTTCTTTATCTGGAAAGTATTCTGTGACTGATCTCTGTCACAGGATGCAGGTTTTTCAGAATGTAAAATAAAGAACAGTATGAGAAAATCTCCCCGGCGGCGGATACCCGGCCAGGGAGATTTTTTACAGGCATTTTTAAGAGTCAGATTCCTAGAGGAAGAATTCCGGTTCTGCCCGTCTGGTATAGTTCTGCTCCAGCATAGCCACATGGGATAAAAAGGCCGGAACGTCGAAATACTTGGCGCCGGTTGGACATTTTTTCACGCATGCCTGGCATTTAATGCAGATACCAGATACCAGGGACGGATCAGCTGCATCAATGGATCCCATAGGACAGGCTTCTACGCAGATGCCGCACTTGTCGCAGAGTTCTGCTTTCGTGAGGGGCTTTGCTTTTAAGAATACAGCAGGCTTTCCGTCTGTGCCAAGAGGAGTATAGTAAGGTCCTACCGGATCATCGCCTCTTACAGAGACCGGGGCAGGGATTTCAGTCAGCGTCATCACTTTTTCAGCCACAGAGAGGGCAAAGTTTTCAATGGCGTTCCAGTCAGCTTCATCAGGGCGTCCGGGAGCCAGTTTTTCGGAAAAGACGTGGCGGCAGGCGATTCCGGCGCCTGCAATGGTGTGGAAGCCGTTGTTTTCCAGCTCATTGCGAAGCTCGATGAGCCCGTTGTCAAAGTTTCTGTTTCCAAAGGTGACAACCGGCACAGCCAGAGCCCCATCTGCCTTAAAGCAGTTCTGAACAGCTGGAAGGAGCTTGTTGGGAACGCGTCCGGCATAGACAGAGGTTCCGAATACAACCAGTTCGGAAGGTCCATAGTGCTGTGTTTCAGTCCGGCTTTCTGGAAGGGTATAATCATAGGAGTCAGCGGGAACTCCCAGCTTTTCTGCAATGAGACCAGCGATTTTTTCTGTCACTGCCTTTGTGCTTCCCACGGCGCTGTAATAGACAGCTGTAACTTTTGTGATGTTCATAGTAAATTTCTCCTTTTATAAAGTTTGTACGAAGATACTAGGCCTGCCATTGATTGTAGCTGATGATCTCGTCCAGAGATTTTCGCATCTTGTTTCTGGGGGAGCCGGAAACAGCCGGATAGCCCACAGAGATAACCAGTCTGGCCGGGCAGTTTTCAGGAATTCCAAACAGCTGATGCGCTTTTTCCTGATTAACGGTTCCGAGCATACAGGTTCCCAGTCCCAGAGAAGAGGCCTCGCAGCACAGAGCCATGGCAGCCATTCCAATATCCATCTGGGCAAAATGCTGGGAGCCGTACTGGGCCTCCACCGCTGGCTTTAAATGGGCTGTCTCCTCACAGATGACGATAAAGGCGGGAACACGGTCTGCCCAGGGACAGCCGCAGAGACCATGGTCATCTAAGATTTCTCCCATCCGGCCTTTCACCTCTGGATCGTCTACTACGATGAAACGCCATGGCTGGGAGTTGCAGGCGCTGGGGGAGAGGCCGGCTACTTCAACCAGATGTGTTAAGAGTTCCCTGGAAACCGGTTTTTCACTATAGACGCGGCAGCTCTCGCGGGTGCGCTGAAGCGCTTCAAAATCTTCAAAATGCATAAGAATCCTCCTGTATTGTCTCACGTATTGATAGCGATTGCTTCTGATGCTATTATACAACAGGTTTGTAAAAGAAACAAACGGGAATACTGGTTTGCCGCCGGCCGCTACGGCAGATCCACTACTGTAAAATCGTGTTCTACGGCTGGCAGAAATTTCTCTAAAATATCAGAGGTTTTGATTTTCAGGCTGGAGGTGTTGACGCAGGGATGGCAGCCCAGGAAAGGGGACTCAAGAAGTTCTCTGTCAATAGCCAGCTTTACACGGTTATGTTTATCATTCATCAGTCCCAGGACACTGACAGAACCTGGGGAAATGGAGAGAAATTCTTCCATATGAGCCGCGTCTGCAAAGGACAGGCGGGATGTGCCCATCTGCTTTGAGAAGACAGAAGTTCTGAATTTTTTGTCCCCAGGAAGGAGAAGGAGATAAAAGTCAGAAGCCTGGGTATTGCATAAAAATAAGTTTTTACACATCTGGATCTGGAGAACCTGGTCAATATCGCGGCAGGCTTCAATGGTATCGGCAGGAGCATGGTCGACTCTCTCATAGGAGATGGAGAGCTGGTCCAACAAATCATAGACCAGGATTTCACGGGGCAGACGGCCTTCTGCCGAGACAGGGCGTCCGGAATAGACGGTGAAATCCTGGAAAGCAGCAGTATCTGTGTTCATGGCAGTTAAATCCTCCTTATATCGGCTGTTATAAAGTATTATAAAGGGAAAAGAAAAAATTTCAAGAATGGGGACAGGAACGCTGGAAGCAGAATGGGAACGCTGACAGCAGGCGTTTGCATTGCACTTGGAGAGCAGATGGGCTATAATAGCCGAAACAGCAGAAAAATTGAGAGAGAAACAAAAGAGCCAGAGAGACAGAAAAGATTAAAAAACAAAAATCAAAAAGTAGAAAAAGGTTTTATATTTTATTCAGGAGCAGGGGTAGA
>CAUCIO010000080.1 GCA_958442925.1 uncultured Clostridium sp.
GAGGCCAGGTGTTAAAGTCTGTGGTGGCGTAGCCGGTAGTCGTAATAATAGAGCCTACCTGGAAGGCAGCCTGCTGAAAGGCTTCCACAATAGAGGGATACAGTCCACGGATATTAAAGGTGATGATGGAGATGGTGACAGCGATAATTGCCAGGTAGCAGCGCACCTCTTCATTTTTCATGGCCTTTTTGGGTTTCCGCATCAAAAGCAGAAAGTAGAAATTGAAGTTGATTCCAAATAAAATCATAAATACAGTGACTACATTCTGCAGATAGGGCGAGTAGCTGGCAATACTGTCATTTTTAATACCGAATCCTCCTGTTCCTGCAGTTCCAAATGTAGTAGTCAGGGAATCAAACAGGGGCATTCCTCCGGCCAGAAGGAGAATAATCTCCAGAATAGTCATGGCCATATAGATGGAATACAGGATTTTTGCCGTGGACTGGATTTTCGGAACCAGCTTTTCCACAGACGGCCCAGGGCTTTCTGCTTTCATCAGGTTCATATGGTAGCCTCCAGTCAGAGGAAGGAGACTTAAAATAAATACCAGGACCCCCATACCTCCGATCCAGTGGGTAAAGCTTCGCCAGAACAGAATGCACCGGGGCAGGGATTCCACATCACTTAAAATACTGGCGCCTGTTGTGGTAAACCCGGAAACAGTTTCAAACAGAGCATCTACCGGATTTGTGATAGCTCCACTGAAAAGGAAGGGGAGAGACCCCATGATACTCAGTACAATCCAGCTTAGGGAAACAGAAACAAAGCCTTCTTTTGTATAAAAAACCATGTTTTTGGGCTTTTTCATAGTCAGAGGAATTCCAAACAGAAAACACAGGACTATGGTGAGGACAAAAGAGAGTCCGGCTGCTTCCTGGTAGATAACTGCCGTCAGACAGGGAAGAAGCATCAGGAAGCCTTCGCAGTTTAAAATCCACCCGATTACATAGGCGATCATTGCATAATTCACAGTGCTACCTCCTTAATGCTCCAGAATATCAAGGATATTCTGCTGTCCCCGTTCCAGAGTAACAATAATGACAGAATCGCCTACCTGGATAGAGTCCTGCCCGCGAGGAATCAGCACCTGTTCGCCTCTGCGGATACAGCAGACCAGATGCCCGGGGCGTATGGGCAGCTTTGCCAGCGGAATATCTGTTACAGGGCAGGATTCCAGAATAGAAAATTCCAGCGCCTCCACCCGGTTATCCAGAAGCCGATATAAGGTTTCGATAGTATTAATCGAAGAGTGGCGCATACTGCGGACATGCTGGATAATATAGTCTGTAGTCAGATATTTGGGGTAGATGACACTGCCTACATCCAGCCCTTCAATAATATCGTCAAAGGCCAAACGGTTTACCTTGGAAATCAGCTTAGCTTTTGAGTTTTTCTTGGCGAAAAGGGCCAGCAGAATATTTTCTTCATCCAGATTCGTCAGGGTGACAAAGGCTTCTGCCCGTCCAAGTCCCTCCTCCATCAGAAGATGGCGATCCGTACCGTCTCCGTGAATTACCGTTGCGTCAGGAAGAAGGCCGCTCAGCGCTTCGCAGCGCTCCAGACTGTTTTCCACAATCCTTACTCTGACATCTCTTTTGAGAAGCTGTTTGGCCAGATAATAGCCAATGGTTCCTCCGCCTACAATCATGACAGATTGAACTGGCTTTGTAGGGAGAGAGAAGTTTTTAAAAAAGCACTGTACCTGTTCCCTGGATGCCACAAAAGAAATAGCGTCATTTTCACGGAGAACGAAATTTCCGTCAGGAATATATACGGTGTCTTCCCGCTCTACTGCGCAGACCAGAATATCGCTGCCGGAGCGGGACGGAAGTTCCTTTACTTGTATTCCGTCAAGAGGAATCCGTTTGTCCATTTTCAGTTTTACAAGATAAATTCTTCCATTTGCAAAGGTATCAATTTTGCTGGCAGCGGGAAAGCGAAGCAGCTTTTCGATTTCACGGGCAGCTGTCAGCTCAGGATTGATAATCATAGAGACACCCATTTGAGCCTTGATGAAATCAATCTCCTGGCTGTACATGGGATTTCTGACTCTGGCGACAGTCTGACAGCGGCTGGCTTTTTTTGCAATGAGACAGCAAAGAAGGTTTAATTCATCTGATCCTGTGACAGAGATTAAAATATCTGACTGTTCTACGCCAGCCTCCAACAATGTAGTGATACTGGCTCCATTGCCGCTGATTCCCATCACATCTAAATCCTCTGTGATAGTCTGAATTTTTTTCGGGTTTGTGTCAATGACGGTGATGTTGTGGTTTTCAGAGACCAACTGCTCTGTCAAGGCGCGTCCAACCTTTCCACAGCCAATGATAATAATCTTCATAAAACATTACTCCATTCCGACAGTTTAACTTCTGTACTTTAATAACTGCGGGAGTATCTGTAACCTGATATATGGCGGCAGACATTCCCGCAGATGAGAACATATGGCTATTATAGCAAAAGGGTGAAATAAAATAAAGATAAGATAAAGATAAAATTAAGATAAAATAAAGAAAAAAACGATGAAATTGAGACAGGATAAAGAAAATGGGAAGAACAACAGGTGAATTTTAGTTTTATTTGAAGGGAAGCCTATAAAAGAGGAGGAGCCGGGCAGATACCTGCCCGGCTTATTATGAAAAAAATATTACTGTCTCTTTCGAGAAGTATTTGGTTTCTATGGTTTTAGTATAGACAGAGTTTGTGTACCGAGTTTGGAGAAATTGTAAACAATATTTGAACGGAACGTAAGCAATTTATGAATGCGGAAAAATCTGCTAGGACAGAGGCGGCTGCTGCAGGAAATAATCCTGCGGCAGCTTCTGCCCGGTGTATGCAGGTAATGTCGGAGGATTAAGCCTGCTGGGTGAGGGGTTATGAATTGCATCCGCATCCGCCAGAGGGAGCGCTGCCGTTTATCGGCATGATACAGTTTGCAATGCCGGCATCATAGCCGCTCTGATAGCCAGCCTGGCAGCCGGCGGCATAGCCGTCATTATATCCGTTTCGGTAGCTGGCGTTTCCTGAGGAGCAGCAGGAACTGGAATTATTATTGTGGCTGCTGCAGCAGGAACCAGAAGGATTGGTATCCTCACAGCAGGTTGTATAGCAGTGGCAGCATCTTCTCTGGCATCCGCAGTTATTATATCTTCTAAAACAACACATATAAAATATCTCCTTGATTAATTATCATTTATAATATATGGTATGTACATCGGGACAATAGGTTCCGAAAAAAGCAGAGATAGATGCAGGAGGGAATATGTTTCAAACAGATGCTGTTGTTCAGCAGGAGAATGGAAGCTGGTCGTGCAGAACTCAGTGCCGCAGTATTCAGGCAGCAGAAGAGCTTCGTGCAGGCTTTACAGGGCCTGTTCGCCAGATTAGTATGTTTGCGGACTTATACCGGGAAGGGACACAGATTGTACTGGAAGGTCCGGATAGAAAAACAGTAGAGAAACTGGCAGATATTTTGAATCATTCAGCAGAAGAACTGCTGAGAAAGTAAAAGGAAAGTCTGGGAAGAAAAATAGAAGAAAAAGAAAGCTTTTCTGGTTGAGCTCAGAAAAACTTTCTTTTCCTGCATACGGGTTGTGATTGTGAATCAGGAGTTCAGCGAGTTTGAAATCTTGCGAGGGAAAGCAAGTTATTTTACACGATCAAATTCAGGGTTAAAGGCATAAAAGTTTTTACTGTCCAGGTGCTCCTGTAAATTTCTTAAGGCTTCACCGAATCTTTGGTAGTGAACAATTTCCCGTTCCCGCAGGTAGCGAATCGGATCGCAGACTTCAGGATCTTTTACAACGCGGAGAATATTGTCATAAGTGGAACGTGCTTTTTGTTCTGCAGCAAGATCTTCCGTCAGATCAGTGATCGCATCACCTTTTACCTGGAATTCGCAGGCATTAAATGGGATTCCTCCAGCTGCCTGGGGCCAGATACCTGTAGTATGGTCAATGTAGTAGGGGCCAAAGCCGGATTCTTCAATTTGCTCTGGAGTCAGATTTTTCGTAAGCTGACAGACGATAGCGGCCACAATTTCCATATGAGCCAGTTCCTCTGTGCCGATATCAGTCAGAAGCCCCTTTCCCTCTGCGTAAGGCATGGTATAACGTTGGGAGAGATAACGCATGGAAGCCCCTATTTCACCGTCAGGCCCGCCGTATGTCAGTAACAGATTAGTGCTCAAAGCCTTGATTTTATAAGAAGTTACGATATGTAATAGTGAAATTCGAACCGATCCGCTTTTCGGTCAAATACAATGAATTTTAAAATGCTGCGAAGGGCCGTCCCCTTTGTTTCAAAGTCCACATCAGGGGAGCAGAGGAGATCATGGACTGTTTTGACACGTTCCAGAAGCTCTTCACGAGATAGGGCAGGAGAGCAGTCAGCTGGTTCCAGGGAAGCAAGCTCTGCCTCCAGCTCCGTTCGCTCCTTTAAGAGCTGTTCCTTTCGTGTCCTATACTCTTCTAATGAGTCGATGCCGTTTTCGTAGGCGGACCGGATACGTTCTTCTTTCAGCGCCAGGCGTTCCAGCTTCACTTCGATGGCTGCCTTTTGGCTGGAATCCTGTTCAGAGGCGGGCCGGGGAATTCGGTCATACTCAAAGTTTCCCGTTTCCAGAATCTTTTCCAGGGAACGAATGACAATTCTCTCTGCCTTGGCTACAGTCACAGAACAGGATTCCTTATGGAGACCCTTGGCATATTTCCAGCAGGCAAAGACAGCGTCCGGACGGCTTTTGCCTCCGCCGTTGTAGGACATGGTCGCTCCACAGACAGAACATTTTAAAATCCCGGAGAGCCAGTGCCTGCATGTGGATATGCTGCGGCGCTTCACAGGGCGGAATTCCTGTTTCAGTCGTTCCTGGCAGATATCATATAAATCGGTGACAGATTGGCGCGTCTCATGGCTTCCCTGGAAGGAGATGCCGTTCCAGCTTACTGTACCATTGTAAAAAGGATTTGTAAGAATCCTGGTAATAGTTCGCTGCTCGAACGGGTTTCCCCGCTTTGCTTTTTTACCTTGAGCGTTCAGGCGCCGGGCGATGGCAGTCCTGTCCAGATTTTCCAGGGCATACATCCGGAAAATATCTTCTACGATTTTATATTCGTCTTCTACGATAACGAAAGGATTTCCATTTCCTACGGCAGCATAGCCAAGACAGGGGACAATCTGATATCCCTTTAGTTCCGCCTTTTTCGTCATACCGCGCTTTACCTCAACGCCCAGATTGTAGGAATAGAACTCATCCTGCCATTCAATAATCATTTCAATCAGCCGGCCGTACATGCCTTCCATGATAGGCTCTGACACGCTGACCACGTCGATTCCCAGTTTCTTCCTGAGCATTCCCTTATAAAAGGTGCTTTCGTCCTGGTTCCTGGCAAACCGGGAAAATTTCCAGACGAGAATACAGTCAAAGGGTTTAGGTTTTACCTTCGCTGTGGAAATCATCCGCTGGAACTCTGGCCGGTTCTCGGCTTTTTTGCCGCTTCGGCCTTCCTGCTCCATGAAAATGTAATCAGGCGACAGAACAATGTCGTTTGCCGCGGCATATTTTTTGATTTCATCCAGCTGGGAGTCAGGACTCAGATCCAGCTGGTCATCCGTGCTGACACGGATATAAGCAGCTCCTATCAGCATGATATCATCTCCTTCATGTAGTGACAATCTATGTGATTTTGGGTGCAAAAATAACACCCCTTGTCAGGACGCTCTGGAAATGATATAATTCAGGTGTTCAAGCTGATTGTATCTTCCGGAGCGCCCGGTAAGAGAAAATCTATGGAAAAGCCGTTTCTGGTTGCAGCCAGGGGCGGTTTTTATTATGAGTGTTTTGGAAGTTCTGGCAAATCATCAATTACTTCTGCATTGTGTTCAAGGGTTTTTCGATGTTTATCAAATAGTTCATACTGTTTTTTTGCAAAATCATCAGCTTCTTCTCTGGTAACAGTACCGTTTGTACTGAGTACCGTTCTTCCCATGAATTGCAGGAAAACATTAAGACGTTGCTCCCAATCACTCATATGCATAGGTATGTGCTGACGGGCCTGGTCTTCTGCATAATCCAAATACATTGTTACAATGCGGTTTAAATTGTCGATTTCCTCTTTGTTTAAGTAATTTTTAGCAATAGTAACATCCGATTTTCTTACTTTGCTCCCTTTAAAAGAAGTTAATCCCATATTGTCTTTTGAGGAATTTGCGCGTTCTACTATTAGTTCTGGGGCAGTATGGCCATGAACAGAATAATGAAGCTTATTTTGAACAGTTTTAAAAAATTTGTCAGCCTGTTCACTTTTGGGATCATAATCTATAGAAGTAGCGAATATATCTCGCACCTTTAAATAGACTCGTTTTTCACTGGCACGGATATCTCGAATACGTTCTAATAATTCATCAAAATAATCGGCTCCAAATTGTTTGGGGTTTTTTAAACGTTCGTCATTGAGCGCAAATCCTTTTTTCATGTATTCAGACAGAACGGAAGATGCCCAATTTCTAAAATGCATACCGATATTATTTCTAACACGATAACCGATAGCTAGAATTAGAGAAAGATTGTATACTTTAATGGTCCTTTGAACACTGCGAATACCTTCATTTTGAACTTGTAAATAATTCTTACAAGTTGAATTTTCATCTAATTCACCATCACCATAAATATTCTTTATATGTGTTGTAATATTTTGAGGCGTTGTTTGGTATAGTTCAGCAATACTCTTCTGGGACATCCAGATAGTTTCATCGTTAAAGTATGCATCAATTTTTGTATCCCCTTTTTCTGTTTGATATATCAATATATTTCCAGTATTTTCTAGCATAAACTCTCCTTTGCTTTGTCCCGGCGATTTCATGTTCCTATTTATATGATCAGGTGGGAATTGTTCCGAAGCAGGTGCTTGAAGTATTCCATCTCCAGAGCTGAGTAACCTGATATATTTTCCCAAGTATAATCAGGAAGATAGCAGGTAACATCTCGAAAACTGCCGTTATCATCTGGGGACTAAAAATATACTTTAACACGCCCGTCAGGTTTCATTTCAGAATGGGTAAGTGGCTCCCCCGCAGCAGGGGCTATTCTAAAAGCCCCGCTATACAGATGGAGAGCTGCTTCTGATAAATTTCCGCTTTCAGCTCCGCCGAAAAAGGAACAATAACAGGTGCGCTGTCTTCCTCAAAATAGTATTTTGTCGTACATTCCTTGACCGGATCTACGATCCAGTATTCCCGGACGCCGGCGTCCATGTAAAGTCCGGCTTTCCACACATAGTCCATTTTCCGGCTGGAAGGGGATACGATTTCCACAATCAGATCCGGAGCTCCGGAACAGCCGCGGTCTGTCAGCTTGGACTTATCGCAGATAACGGAGATATCCGGCTCCACCCAGTTCTTATCCTCTGCATCCAGATTGACAGCGAAGGGAGAGGGGTAGACTTTACAGTTTCCGCCATGAGACTTAATATAGTCTCTGAGAGTAGCAGATAACTCCATTACCAATTCCTGATGAATCCGGCTGGGCGGAGCCATTGCATAAAACTGGCCGTTAATCAGTTCGGCTCGTTCACTTTCTGGAAGATTCCAGTAATCATCGGAAGTATAGAGTTCTTTTTTGAGTAACATAGGAACCTCCTTTTAAGCATACAAATTAAATTCAAGTCTACAAGGGCGTGGCAGTTGTCCAGGTGAGAATACTATATTATTAAGGTGTGTTCCCTGGGACAGGAAAGCTGAAAGAAACATTGCATTAGCAGTAATAAGTAATTTCACCGAAATGCTCGACCCACTGTTCAATAATCTCATCACTGTTGGCCTCAATCATTCTCATGATACTTCGTAAAACTTTGAATGAAAGATTGGCGGAATTTTTTGCGAGGAGAGTTTTTCCTGTACTGGTAATCCAGACTTTTGTTCCAGCAGCAGTTGCACGTCCTTCTGCAATATGGACATGGATTGGTTCGAGAGGTTTTCCCTCATTGGACCAGAAGTAAACGGTATAGGAGCCGATCTTAAAGATTTGAGGCATTTTCAAACCCTCCCTCCTGCGAAAACTCTATGATCAGGTGGGCATTGTTCCGAAGCAGGTGCTTGAAGTATTCCATCTCCAGAGCTGAGTAACCTGATATATTTTCCCAAGTATAATCAGGAAGATAGCAGGTAGCGTTCCGAAAACCACCGTTATCATCCGGAGTTTCAAAATACACTTTAACACGTCCGTCCGGCTTCATTTCAGAATGAGTAATTTCAGTGTCATCGTTTAAAGTCATATATGGATACATCATAAATAATTTACCTCCTTGCAAGGCGTCATAATAAAAGTTTTTTTACTTTACAGAAAAATATTCGTACACCTGGAGCGCAGCTCACATTACTTTCTCTATATCATCAGCAACGTCTTTACTGAAATCATTTTCCATAATATGGCGCAGCGCATGGTGGTAGGCGTGCATCTGCCGTTCATGGCTGATTCTGGCATTGATAAAAATGGTAAAGCTGCCGTCTTCATTTGGATGAACCTCTTCCTCAACAGCTGTATCCATATTTAAGAAATATACGCCGATAGCCTCAGTAAGTAATGGGTTATTCAAATTATCAGCACCCTTCATCATTATTCCCGCGTTCCTGCTCTTTTAATGTCTTCATAAATTCAATATGAGCCCGAAGACGTTCCGGTGGGATGTCTCTGGCTACCTTAAAGAGAGTACGCAGCTCAGGGTTTTCAAATGCCTCCTGAGCAATCTGGCGGGTTTCATCGTTAAGGTAGTAGTGGCTATCAGATTGCTCATCTTTTTCTTCAATAAGTTCAGATTTACTGATATGGAAGTAATCAGCCAAAGCTTGAACTTTTCCCATACGCGGGATTGCAATTCCTCTGCACCAAGTATTGAAGGTTTGTGGTGATACGCCAATCGCCTGGGCTATTTCAAGTTGAGTTTTTCCACATTCATTAATATATTTATTTAAGTTTTTTGTAAAAATCTGTTTTTGTTTTTCGTCACTCATAATAGGAAACCTCCTTATAATACAATGATACAACTAAATTTTATCTCAGTCAACCAAAAAACAAAAATAATTTGATTTTAGTATTGACATCAAATTAAATTTGATATATAATGGATTCATCAAAGGAAAGGAGGATAAGCCAATGAGTAAAAAAGGTAAGAAAAAAGGTTGCAAGCACAGCCTGAACCGCATCGTACTTGCAACCGCAATCATCAACCTTTTAATCGAAATCATCGAATTAATACAGTCGATAATTGATTAAAAGGACGGGGAGGGAAACCTCCCCTGATGAAATCATACCTTTTAGAAAGCTCATTGTCAAGATATAAAAAGGCGAGACAGAAAGGTGGTGGAAAAATGCTTGATGTAGTATTCAATATCGTTCAGATTGCATTAGATCTTGTCATCATTGCATGTTTGTTGAAAATGCGTAAAGAAGATAGAGAGGAGTAAGCAACAGGGCTGTCCTATCGGCCATACGGGGAACTTTTAAGGAGGTGATAACATTGGAGAAGTTTCAGATTAGCTTGGCTGCTGCTAGAGTAAATGCAGGGCTTACGCAAGAGGAAGTTGCAAAGGCCATGAATATCTCAAAAAATACGTTAGTAAATTGGGAGAAAGGAAAGGCGGAGCCAACGATTAATCAAGGGCGCAGATTATCAGAATTATACAATATGCCATTAGAGCATATATTTTTTTATGCCAGGTAATCAAATTAAATTTGATTATTTTTTAAAAAATAGATCATATGACTTGAC
>CAUCIO010000081.1 GCA_958442925.1 uncultured Clostridium sp.
GGGAATGATTATGGAGAAACCAGTAAATGCCGAACAGAGTGACAGACTGCCTGATTTCGGAAAAACTGTGTGTGAACACAGGGAAGAACATTTAAGAAAACAGGGTTTTGTCACACGTCCAACCATAAAAAAGGATGCTATGGCTCTTGTGACAGGACGCCCTGTTTATACAGATGATCTGGCTCCTGCGGACTGTCTGACGGTGAAGGTGCTGAGAAGTCCCCATGCCCATGCCCTGGTTAAGGAAATCCATACAGAACAGGCGAAAAAGGTGCCGGGAGTTGTGTGTATTCTGACGTGGGAAGATTCTCCGCAGTTTCGCTTTACCCAGGCGGGGCAGACTTATCCGGAACCCAGTCCTTATGACAGATATATTATCGACAGGAGAGTCCGGTTTGTGGGAGATGTGGCTGCCATTGTAGCTGCTGAGACAGAAGCAGCGGCAGATAAGGCACTGAAGCTCATTAAAGTGGAATACGAAGTGCTGACTCCGGTGCTGGATTTTCGGACTGCTAAGGACAACTCTGTGCTGGTGCATCCGGAGGAGGACTGGAAAGCGCTTTGTCCGGTAGGGGCGGACAATAAGAGAAATCTCTGTGCCAGCGGCAGCGAGGAAGAAGGGGATGTGGAGGGGACTTTTGCCCGCTGCGATCTGGTGCTTGAAAGAACCTATCACACAAAGGCTAATAATCAGACGATGATGGAAACATTTAGAAGCTATACCTGTCTGGACGCCTACGGGAGGCTGAATGTAGTTTCATCCACCCAGATCCCCTTCCACATCAGAAGAATTCTGGCGAATGCCCTGGGATTGGAAAAGTCTGAGATCAGGGTGGTAAAGCCCAGAATTGGAGGCGGGTTCGGAGCCAAGCAGACTGGTGTTTCTGAGATTTATCCGGCCCTTGTCACCATGAAGACAGGACGCCCGGCCAGGATGGTATATTCCCGGTATGAGTCCATGATAGCCGCGTCTCCCCGCCATGAGATGGAGATCCGGGTGAAGATGGGCCTGTCTAAAGATGGAATTGTCAGGGCTGTGGACGTTTATACACTTTCCAATACAGGAGCATATGGAGAGCACGGTCCTACAACCGTAGGGCTGTCAGGACACAAGTCCATTCCTATCTATACGCCGGAGGCGTTTCGCTTTGCCTATGATGTGGTTTACACGAACTATCAGTCTTCCGGAGCTTACCGGGGATACGGGGCTACTCAGGGGCTTTTTGCTGTGGAATCTGCCTTAAACGAGGCAGCCGACATGCTGGGAATCGATCCGCTTACTATCCGCAGAAGAAATTTTCTGAAGGAAGGCCAGATTATGCCGGCCTACTACCATGAGCTGCTGGAGAGCTGCCATGTAGAGGAGTGTATGGATCGGGCAGCCAGGATGATGAACTGGGACGCAAAATTCCCCAGACGTGATATGGGAAATGGAAAGGTCCGGGGAGTGGGAGTCGGCATTTCCATGCAGGGATCTGGTATTTCCGGAGTGGATGTGGGAACGGTATCCATCCGTCTGGCAGACAGCGGCCATTACAATATGATGATCGGCGCGACGGATATGGGAACTGGCTGCGATACGATTTTAGCTCAGATTGCAGCAGACTGCCTGGAATGCCACGTGGATCAGATAGTGGTTTCCGGCGTAGATACGGACAGTTCCCCATACGACTCAGGCTCCTATGCCTCCAGTACTACCTACATCACAGGTATGGCAGCTATTCAGGCCTGCGGACAGCTGAGAGAAAAGATTGTGAAGAAGGGAGCAGAGATGCTCGGCGCAGATCCGGAGCAGACGGACTTTGACGGCGCGTTTGTCTATGTGCTGGGGGAGGAGGAAAGAAGAGTTTCCCTGGCTGACATTTCCACCAGGAGTATGTGCGGAAACAATATGGCCCTGGAGGCCTCAGCGGCCCATTCGTCTCCTAAATCTCCGCCTCCTTTTATGTGCGGAATGGCAGAGGTGGAGGTCGATCTGGCTACAGGACAGATCGAGGTAGTCAATTATAAAGCGGCAGTGGACTGCGGAACTGTAGTCAATCCTTCTCTTGCCAGAGTGCAGGCAGAGGGAGGTATTGTTCAGGGAATTGGAATGACACTTTACGAGGATATCAATTATACAGAGACGGGACGTCTGAAGGAGAATTCCTTTATGCAGTATAAGATTCCGTCCAGACTGGAAATTCCGGATCTGCAGGTGGAGTTTGAATCCAGCTATGAGCCGACAGGCCCCTTCGGCGCCAAATCTATCGGAGAGGTGGTTATCAATACGCCTGCGCCAGCCATTGCCCAGGCAGTGTATAACGCCACAGGCCTTCGCTTCAGGGAACTTCCGATTACTCCTGAGAAGATTATCAGAGGACTGGGAAAGCTGGGATGATTTACTATATTCTTCTGGCTTCCGGACTGTCCAGACGGTTTCGGGGAGAAAATAAACTGTTTTATCAGGTGGAGGGCCTGCCGATGTATCGGCGGGCCCTGTCCTGTGCCTGCCGTGTAAGAGAAGAACTGAAGGCAGAAAGAGAATGGGACGTGCAGATTCTTGTGGTTACTGCCTATGAAGAGATTGCCATGGAGGCTGAAAAGGCCTCTGCGATCTCTATTATAAATGAAGATCCAGAGGCAGGAATTTCCCGCTCTGTACGGCTGGGAGTCCAGGCAGCGGCCCCAGGGGAAGAGGACTGGCTGTTATTTTCTGTCTGTGATCAGCCCTGGATGAAGGCAGGGGAGACGAAGGATATGGTGATTCAGACTCTCTGTTCCGGAAAGGGAATCGGAGCTCTGTCCTATGGAGGGGAGCCAGGAAACCCTGTTTTGTTTCGAGGCAGTTACTATCAGGAGCTATGCGAGCTTCGAGGAGACCGGGGCGGCAAATCTGTACTGAAAAACCATCTGAAGGATGTGATTCTGACAGAGGTGTCAGAATCCAGGACGCTTACTGATGTGGATGAGAGGCCTTAAGACAGTCTGCCTTCTGATACAGCATGTCCTCTCTGTTTCATCTTAAAGGCCTTTCATAGCCAGAACACTGTTCTGATATTCACCGGTAAAGGTAACTTCTCTTCCAAACCAGGAAGGGGGGATAAACTGATTTGCTGCTTCTTCTGATTCAAATTCTACCTCTGCCAGAATCAGCCCCTGGTAGGCTCCCTCAAATACGTCCAGTTCAACAGTCAGGCTGGAATCTGGAATCCCAGCATCCTCTGCAGGAATTAAATACCGCTTTTTTGTGAGCACAAGGCCGTCCGCTTTTTTCAGAAGATGGGCATAGGACTGGGCGTTTAAGGGCAGGTTGTACTCTTCTCTTGCCATCTTTCCGCGGGATTTATAAGTGAGATAAAAGGAATCGTCCTGTCTGCGTACCCGCACTACTGGATCCACGGAGAGATAGGCCTGTTCAATCTGCAGGACCGGATAGGAAAGACAGTTTTTTGGCATTTCTTCAGCTTCAATGAGATACTTTCGTTCAATTTCCATGTGTTTATGCTCCTTTCATCTGCCTAAACTGGCATGATATCATATTATACCACAGGTATCTCCTGTACTCAGCACTCGATCAGTAGATATTCTGAAAAAAGAATGGTATAATATCGGCAGATATTATACCGCGCCGGTTTGAGCGAGCGAAGCGGTTACCAATTCAAACCGTGCGCATCCGCCGGAGGCTCATATCCGCAGATCGGATATGGTATAATAACTCCAAAATGCAGCTGTGCTGCGCACATCTGCCGCTGCCTTTGGCAGCTAAAATATTTTGTCGTTACCATATCAGGTGAAAACAAATGTCTGCTTCGCAGCCGCTTGTTTTTCTGCTGATATGGTATAATATCGGCAGAACAAAAGATATACCACGTAGGAAACAGAGGAGGAAAACGTATGTGGTCAATCAGCGAGGTGAAAAAGAGGGGCTGGAGGCAGATAGGGATGTACTACTGGCCGGCTTTTCTTCTGCTTATTTTATTGGGCATAGCCGCCCGATATGAAAATTCCATGAATGTCCATATGGAACGGGCTGTTTATGGGATCGTCCAGGGAGGGCTGGTACATGGCCTGCTCCATGGGGGATTTATGCACGGCTTCGAGCTGCCGGATATTGGATATATGGCAGAGAGCTTTTTATATAGAATTCTGGCCCTGTCGGGAATTGTGGGAATCGGAATCAGAATATTTATTGTCAATCCCATGGAGGTGGGCTGCAAACGCTTTTTCATGGAGAGCAGGGAACTGAACCGCTCAGCCGGAATCGATAGGCTTCTCTTTGCATTTATATCGGGAAACTACCTGAATGTGGTAAAAATCATGTTTTTAAGGGATTTGTTTACTGCTCTTTGGAGTCTGCTTTTCATTGTGCCGGGTATTGTCAAGAGCTATGAGTACGCGATGATTCCGTATATCTTATCAGAAAATCCGGAGGCCGATCAGAGAGAGGTGTTTGCCGCCACTAAGGAGATGATGCAGGGGAATAAAATCCAGCTGTTTGTATTCTACCTTTCCTTTATCGGATGGGTTCTTCTGGGCACTCTGTTCTTTGGTATCGGTATGCTGTTTGTCAATCCCTATATCCGGGCAGCGGAGGCAGAGATCTACAGCGAACTCAGGAGACACACAGTGATGTATTTAAAAGGCTTTCATGAATCAGATTCCATGGAAGCAGACGCCTGGTAGAAGACAGGCATGATTAAGAAAGACTTATAAGCAGAACGAACAGGAGGAAATGTAATGGCAGAAGTATATGCATTTTTAGCAGATGGTCTTGAAGAGGTAGAGTGCCTGGCAGCAGTGGATGTGTTGATCCGGGGCGGAGTTTCAGTGAAACTGATTTCCATCTCAGATAAGAGAGAGGTAACAGGAACCCACGGTTTTCGGATTACAGCTGACGCAGTTCTTGACGAGGTGGATTTAGGTAGGGCCGACGCATATTTTCTTCCAGGCGGTATGCCGGGAACCACTCATTTGAGAAATTGTGAGAAGCTGTGCAGCGCCCTTGTAAAGGCGGCAGGAGAGGGAAAGCGGCTGGCAGCCATCTGTGCAGCTCCCAGTGTGCTCGGCGAGCTGGGCCTTTTAGATGGAAAGAAGGCTACCTGCTATCCAGGCTTTGAGGACAGCCTGAAGGGCGCGTCCCATACGTCTCAGGGAGTTGTGACAGACGGCAGGGTGACGACAGCCAGAGGTCTGGGTTATGCGCTGGATTTGGGAATTGAACTTTTAGGCCTTCTTACATCCAGGGAGAATGGGGAGGCAGTGAAAGCCGCCATTCAGTATGACCAGAATTAAAGCTGAAAAATTAAAAAAACCAGGGAAAATAGCAGAAAATCTCGTGAAAAGCCGTATTTTCTGCTGGCGTTTACGTAATACATATGATATAATGCTATCTTGAAGTGTAACGCCCAGATGATACGGCGGTTCACATATATTAAAGGAGGAACCCTTACAATGAGTTTACAGGTAGAAAAATTAGAGAAAAACATGGCAAAACTTACAATCGAGGTGTCCGCTGAAGAGTTCGAGAAGGCGATGAAGGCAGCTTACAATCACAATAAAGGAAGATTCAACATTCCTGGCTTCAGACGCGGTAAGGCTCCGCAGGCCATGATTGAGAAAATGTACGGCGCAGGCATCTTCTATGAGGATGCAGCAAACGCAGTAATCGACATGTCCTACCCAAGAGAGCTGGAGGCGTGCGAGGAGGAGATCGTTTCCTCTCCTGAGATCGAGGTTGTTCAGATTGAGAAGGGCAAGCCATTCATCTACACAGCTACTGTTGCAGTAAAGCCGGAGGTAACATTAGGCGAGTACAAGGGAGTAGAGGTTGAGAAGACAGACGCTTCCGTTACAGACGAGGATGTAGAGAACGAGTTAAAGAATGTTCAGGACAGAAACTCCAGACTGGTTACTGTTGAAGACAGACCGGTTGCTGACGGAGATCAGACAGTCATTGACTTCAAGGGATACGTAGACGGCAAGCCATTTGCAGGCGGAGAGAGCCACGATTACCCGCTTACAATCGGTTCCCACTCCTTCATCGATACCTTTGAGGAGCAGATGATCGGAATGAACGCAGGCGAGACAAAAGAGCTTGAGGTTACTTTCCCAGAGGAGTATCACGCAAAAGAGCTTGCAGGAAAGCCTGCTAAGTTCGAGGTTACTGTAAAGGAAATCAAGGTAAAAGAGCTTCCTGAGTTAAACGATGAGTTCGCAAGCGAGGTTTCTGATTTCGAGACTCTGGCTGAGTACAAAGAGGACTTAAAGAAGACTCTCACAGAGAGAAAAGAGAAGACAGCAGAGGCTGAGAACGAGAACAAGGTAATCGACAAGGTTACAGACAATGCTCAGATGGATATTCCGGAGGCTATGATTAAGACACGCCTTCGCAGCATGTTCGAGGACTATGCAAGAAGACTTCAGAGCCAGGGACTTGATATTAACCAGTACATGCAGTTCACAGGCATGACAAGAGAAAACATCATGGATCAGATGAAGCCGCAGGCAGTAAGACAGATCAAGACAGGTCTTGTTCTGGAGAAGGTTGCCGAGGTGGAGAACATCCAGGTAGAGGAAGCAGCTATCGATGAGGAGATCGCAAAGATGGCTGAGGCTTACAAGATGGAGGCTGATAAGTTAAAGGGCCTTCTCGGTGAGCGCGAGCTTGAGCAGATGAAGAAGGATCTGGCTGTTAAGAAGGCAGTAGAGCTCCTTGTAGCAGAGGCTAAGTTAGTTTAATCTGCAAAAGCTGAGAAACGAAATTAAGACAAGTGTACGGCAGAGGGAGGCTGGAGATTTTCAGCATCCCTATGCTTTTTGTAACAGTGAATAGGAGGCATTATATGAGTTTAGTACCTTATGTCATTGAGTCCACCAGCCGGGGAGAGCGTTCCTATGACATTTTTTCCAGGCTTTTAAAGGAGCGCATCGTGTTCCTGGGCGAGGAGGTAACGGATGTGTCTGCCAGTCTGATTGTAGCGCAGCTCCTGTTTCTGGAGTCTGAGGATCCGAACAAGGATATCCATCTCTACATCAACAGTCCAGGCGGTTCCGTAACAGCAGGAATGGCTATTTACGATACGATGAACTACATTAAATGTGATGTTTCCACTATCTGTGTCGGAATGGCGGCCAGCATGGGAGCCTTTCTGTTAGCAGGAGGCGCCAAGGGAAAGAGACTGGCTCTTCCAAATGCGGAGGTCATGATCCATCAGCCTTCCGGCGGTGCCAGAGGCCAGGCGACAGAAATTCAAATCGTTGCTGAGAACATTCTCAGAACGAAGAGAAAGTTAAATGAGATCCTGGCAGCAAACACAGGCCAGCCCTACGAGGTAATTGAGAGGGATACGGATCGAGACAACTATATGACAGCGGAAGAGGCGCTTAAATATGGTCTTATTGACCGTGTCATCACAGGCCGCTGATTATGAAGAGAGAGAGTAGAGGTGGGCGAATGCCAGGCAGACAAGACGACAATATCAGATGTTCCTTCTGCGGAAAGACGCAGGATCAGGTACGAAAGATGATCGCCGGTTCCAACGGCGTCTATATCTGTGACGACTGTATTGAGCTGTGCGCTGAGATTCTGGAGGAGGAGCTGGGCGATGCAGATAATGCAAAGGGCATTGATTTCAGCGGAATTAATCTGCTGAAGCCGAAGGAGATCAAGGAATTTCTCGATGAGTACGTGGTAGGCCAGGAAGCGGCCAAGAAGGTGCTTTCTGTCTCCGTGTATAATCACTATAAGAGAATCACTTCCCAGGGCGCTCAGGATGTGGATCTGCAGAAGAGCAACATTCTGATGCTGGGCCCGACTGGATCCGGCAAGACTTATCTGGCCAATACGCTGGCTAAAATTCTGAACGTGCCGTTTGCAGTTGCCGATGCCACGACCCTGACAGAGGCTGGATATGTAGGCGAGGATGTGGAGAACATTCTGCTTAAGATTATCCAGGCGGCTGACTATGATATCAGCAAGGCTGAGTATGGAATTATCTACATTGACGAGATTGACAAGATCACAAAGAAATCGGAAAATGTGTCTATCACCAGAGACGTTTCCGGAGAAGGCGTTCAGCAGGCTCTTTTAAAGATTCTGGAGGGAACTGTTGCCAGCGTGCCGCCGCAGGGAGGCAGAAAGCATCCGCAGCAGGAGCTTCTCCAGATTGATACCACAAATATTCTCTTTATTTGCGGCGGAGCCTTTGACGGGCTGGAGAAGATAGTGGAGAACCGTCTGGGTGCAGGCTCTATTGGTTTTGAGGTGGAGATTGCCGACAGACAGAGTTCTGATATCGACGAACTGTTAGCCCAGGTGATGCCGGAGGATCTGACAAAATTCGGCCTGATTCCTGAGTTTATCGGACGTGTGCCAGTGACAGTGCCGCTGCAGTCTCTGAACGAGGACGCGTTAGTGGAGATTCTGTCCAGACCGAAGAATGCCATTGTAAAGCAGTATCAGGCGCTTCTCGATTTAGACGGCGTGAAGCTGGAGTTTACAGATGACGCCCTGTATGCGATTGCCCATATGGCGGTAGAGCGAAAGACAGGAGCCAGAGGACTGCGGGCTATTATGGAATCGGTTATGATGGATATTATGTATGAGATTCCATCAGACAGCAGCATCGGTATCTGCACCATCACTAAGGATGTGGTGGAAGGCAAATGCGGGCCGGAGATTGTATACAGAGAAAATACAGTACCCCGTAAGTCATTTACCGGGCGCTTAAAGAAGGATAAGACAGGCGAGATTGCCTAACAGGCAGGAATCGCAGTGTCATTTTAGAAAAAGGGGATCTGTAAAAGCTAC
The DNA here is from genome assembly GCA_958442925.1 of uncultured Clostridium sp. GTDB lineage: Bacteria > Bacillota > Clostridia > Lachnospirales > Lachnospiraceae > Otoolea. The sequence continues at coordinate 8,792 of CAUCIO010000081.1, forward strand.
AGATCCCCTTTTACAAAGATAAGTTATTTACAAAATCAGGAGAAGTAAATGGAACATACACAACTGACGATACCTGTGGTAGCCCTCCGCGGATTGACGGTGCTGCCCCAGATGATTATTAGCTTTGACATAAGCAGAAAGAAATCCATTGCAGCAGTGGAGAAAGCCATGGTAGGGGATCAGAAGATCCTTCTGGTGACGCAGAAGCGGACGGAGGAGATGAATCCCCAGGCAGAGGATCTGTATCAGATGGGAACTGTCGCTATGGTAAAGCAGCTGGTAAAGCTGCCAGGCGGAGTGATCCGGGTTATGGCCGAGGGAGAGGAGAGAGCAGAGCTTTTATCCCTGAACGCCGACGGCTCCTATCTGGAAGGGGAAGCGGAGATCAGAACCACCGATGAGGAGAATCTGAGCCAGACAGAGCGGGAGGCTATGCTCCGGATTGTCAAGGAAAAGCTGGAGGAGTATGGCCGTGTGGATCAGACGGCAGCCAGGGAGATTCTTCCAAATCTGTTATCCCTTACAGAGCTGCCGGAACTGTTAAACCAGATTGCCGTCCAGTTTCCCTGGGAATTTACAGTGAAACAGCAGGTACTGGATCAGGTATATCTGACTGCCCAGTACGAGCAGATCGTAAGTATTCTGCTGACAGAAATAGAAGTATTTCAGGTGAAAAAAGAGTTTCAGTCCAAGGTAAAGGCTGCCATTGATAAAAATCAGAAGGATTACATCCTGAGGGAGCAGATGCGGATTATCAGAGAGGAGCTGGGGGAAGATAACCC
>CAUCIO010000082.1 GCA_958442925.1 uncultured Clostridium sp.
CCTGGCGATTCTCATTATCACGCCATATGTTTCCGAAAAAATTCCAGGCTCCCTGCTGGCAGTCATCGGCGGAATTCTGATGGTAAAATTTCTTCCTCTGAATGTTAATACCATCGGAGATCTCTACACCATCAGCAGCAGTCTTCCGTCCTTTCACCTGCCGCAGCTGAGCTTTGACATGGTTCAGTCTGCTCTGCCGGACGCTTTCACCATCGCAGTGCTGGCTGCCATTGAATCGCTTCTCTCCTGCGTGGTGGCAGACGGCATGATCAACGGAAAACATCGTTCCGATATGGAGCTGGCCGCCCAGGGCGCCGGAAACATCGCCTCTGCCCTTTTTGGCGGCATTCCTGCTACGGGAGCTATTGCCAGAACAGCGGCAAATATTAAAAACGGCGGCCGCACGCCGGTAGCCGGCATGGTTCACGCTCTTGTTCTGGTGCTGATTCTTGTCATATTTATGCCCTATGCCGGTATGATTCCCATGCCTGCTATCGCAGCCATTCTCTTCATGGTTGCCTACAACATGTGCCAGTGGAGAACCTTTGCCGAGCTGATAAAGACTGCGCCCAAAAGCGATATTGCCGTTTTAATCATCACTTTCTTCCTGACCATCGTCTTCGACCTGGTCGTTGCCATTGAATTCGGTATTCTGCTGGCAGGTCTCCTCTTCATGAAGCGCATGAGCGATGTAACTGAGGTTCACAGCTGGAAATATACAGAGGATGAAGAAGAAGCAGAACGCGAAAAGCTGAGGCATCTTCCGCCTCACATCAGTGTATATGAAATCAGCGGCCCTCTCTTCTTCGGAGCCGCTGATGAAATCGGACGGATTGTAGCCAGAGAGCATACCACCTGCCTGATCCTCCGTATGAGAAGCGTTCCTGCTATTGACAGCACTGCTATGAATGCCATGAATGACCTGCTGAAACGATGTCAGAAAAAGGGCATTACCCTGATTCTCTCCCACGTAAATCCTCAGCCCATGAAAGTCATGGAAAAGTCTGGATATGTTGAAAAAGTCGGACGTGAAAATTTCTTTGACAATATTGACGACGCTATTCAGCGGGCAGAGGAGCTGGCACAGCAGTAACTGCTTAAAGCTCCACAGACAGGCAAAAGGCGGGTTCTTCCACAGCTCCATTACGGAGCGGAAGAACCCGCCTTTTCCATAGGACTAAGTCTTAATTTATCCCATCACTCTCTGGCGCACAATCTCATAAGCCAGAACTCCGGCAGCTACCGAAGCGTTCAGGGAATCAATATCTCCCTTCATGGGAATGGATGCGATCATATCGCATTTTTCTCTTACCAGACGGCTGACGCCCTCTCCTTCATTTCCAATCACAAGACCGATAGGGCCTTTTAAATTCAGCTGGTACATACTCTCTCCGCCCATGTCGGCGCAGACAAACCAGAGCCCTCTCTCCTTCAGCTCTTCGATTGTGGCAGAAAGATTTGTCACCTTGGCCACCGGAGTATAATTCAAGGCTCCGGCAGAGGTTTTCGCCACTACAGCTGTCAGACCTACGGCCCTTCTCTTTGGAATAATAACTCCATGGGCTCCCGCCAGATTGGCAGTTCTGATAATGGCTCCCAGGTTGTGGGGATCCTCAATGCCGTCCAGGATAAACAGAAACGGCGGCTCTCCCTTTTCCTCAGCTGCCCTTAACATATCCTCCACCTCCGCATACTTGTAGGCAGCGGCGTGGGCGATGACTCCCTGATGCTTTCCTGTCTCAGACATCTGATCCAGACGTTCCTTCGTCACATAGTTAATGATCGTGTCCTGCTTTCTGGCCTCTCTGGCAATACTCTTAATCGGGCCGTCCTGGCATCCGTCCAGAACATACAGCTTATCAATGGTCTTTCCGGAACGGAATGCCTCCAGCACGGCATTTCGTCCCTCTATGGTAAGTTCCTCGTATCTCATTTTCTTATTCTCCTGCGTTAAATTTTCCTAAGCGCTCCAGCCCCAGTCCCAGAAGCTCTGCCAGCCTTTCCAGCCTTCCCTGCAGATACAGATATCCCATCAGCGCTTCAAAGCCTGTAGCCATCCTGTACTCCTTCATGGTAGCATGCTTTGCCATAGTCACAGACTTGGCATTTCTGCCCCGGCGGTAGACAGACTTTTCTTCCTCTGTCAGTTCATTCTCTATGGCAAGCAGAAATTCCATCTGGGTTCCTGCCTTTACCAGAGAAGCGCTCTCCCTGTGCATCTTGTTTACCTGGCGGTTTCCCTCATTCACTACCAGCGTGCGGATGGCCAGCTCATATACTGCGTCTCCCAGATATGCCAGCACAAGCGGAGAATAGGAGGCGGCATCCGCCTCCTTAAGCCTCAGCGCCTCCTTAAAGCAGTTTAAACTCTCTTCCATTTAACGCCCTCTCTGGTGTCTTCCAGAACGATTCCCATATCGAGAAGCTTTCCGCGGATTTCATCGGCCAGAGCGAAGTTCTTAGACTTTCTGGCCTGCTGTCTGGCCTCGATCATGGCTTCGATCTCGCTGTCCAGGGCTTCTGTCTTCTTCTCTGTAATAATTCCCAGAACGCCGCAGAGAGTCTCGATCTCTTTCTTAAGCTCTGCCAGATAAGCTCTGCCGCTCTCCTCCCCAATGGTGGAGTTACTGAGCTTCACCAGCTCAAAGACAGCAGAAATTGCGTCAGCTGTATTAAAGTCGTCGTCCATGGCTGTCTCAAATTTCTTTACCAGCTCCGCCTTCAGTTCCAGATTCTTCTTTTCTTCCTCAGACAGTTCCCGATCAGCAGCCTTAGCCATCAGATCGTTTAAACGCTCCACGCCTGTGAGAATTCTCTCCAGACCGTTTCTGGAAGCCTCCATCAAGTCTGCGCTGAAGTTTAACGGACTTCTGTAGTGAGCGCTCAGCATGAAGAACCGCAGTACCTGTAAATCATACTGCTCCGAAATCTCCCGGACAGTGCGGAAATTGCCCAGGGATTTGGACATCTTCTTATTGTCAATATTTAAAAATGCGTTGTGCATCCAGTAAGTGGCAAAGGGCTTTCCGTTGGCTGCCTCACTCTGGGCAATCTCATTCTCATGGTGTGGGAATACCAGATCTTCTCCGCCTGCGTGGATATCAATGGACTCGCCCAGATACTTCTTGGACATAACAGAGCACTCAATATGCCAGCCTGGACGTCCCTGACACCAGGGTGACTCCCAGAATGGCTCTCCGTCCTTCTTGGGCTTCCAGAGCACGAAATCAGTCGGATCCTCCTTGTCTTCCTCTCCCGTCACCTTAATCTCACGGAAACCGGACTGGAGATCCTCCAGATTCTTGTGAGACAGCTTTCCGTATTCCTTAAAGGACTTAGTGCGGAAGTAAACGGTTCCGTCCTTTGCCACATAGGCATGTCCCTTCTCAATCAGAGTCTCTATCATCTCCTGCATTCCGCAGATCTCCTCTGTAGCCTTAGGATGTACGGTAGCCGGCTTTACGTTCATCATTTCCATATCCTTTTTGCACTCGGCAATATACCGTTCGGAAACAGTCTGAGCGTCTACGCCCTCCTCGATAGCTTTCTTAATAATCTTATCGTCTACATCCGTAAAGTTGGAAACGTAGTTAACTTCATAGCCCTTGTACTCGAAATACCGTCTGACTGTGTCAAATACGATCATAGGTCTTGCATTTCCAATGTGAATAAAATTGTATACAGTAGGACCGCATACATACATCTTTACTTTGCCTTCCTCCAGTGGAACAAACTCTTCCTTCCGTCTGGACAGGGTATTAAAAATTTTCATAGCTTTTCTCCTCTACAAAGTCGTTCATTCAGCTGGCATCATTCAGCCGTCTTATTCCAGTGTGATATTTAACGTCCGCAGCCCCCGCCGGGGCAGCATCCGGCACACCCGGCTGACGCCATCATCTCTCTATCATAACAATAGTTATCTACTTCCGTCAACAGTGTAATGGCCTGAGCTGAAATTCCCTGGCCTGAGCCGGTAAATCCAAGCCCCTCCTCTGTGGTAGCTTTTACGCTGACTCTTCCCGGCTCAATCCCAAGAGCGCGGGCAATGTTTTCCGCCATCTGCGGTCTGTAGGGCAGCAGCTTAGGCCTCTGAGCAATCACTGTAGCGTCGATATTTTCTATAATATAATTGTGTTCTGACAGAATATGCCCCACCTGCCTTAACAGCTCGATACTGGACGCCCCTGCATAGGCCGGATCCGTATCGGGAAAATGCTGGCCGATATCTCCCAGGGCAGCAGCTCCCAAAAGGGCGTCCATCACCGCGTGAACCAGCACATCTGCGTCTGAATGGCCCAGCAGCCCTTTCTCATAGGGGATCTTCACGCCTCCTAAAATCAAGTCCCGGCCCTCTGTCAGTTTATGGACGTCATATCCCTGTCCGATTCTCATACTCTCTTCCTCCTGATCTTTCTCTTATACAATCACTCTTATTTTTTTCTCAATGCACTGGAGTTCCAAATCGTTCTGAATCCGCCCTCTCTCTCCGTCTGTGTGGACTGCTGCCGGACGATCCATGTGAATCCTGGCCTCCCTGCACCTATAGGTGCGGACTCCTTTTCGTTTCACGAACAGCGGAAGCCTTGCCCGTATCAGCATGGGAATCAGGCGCAGTTTTGACGAATGGCTCGCTACGCAAATCTCCAGTTTCCCATCTCCCGGATCCGCCTCAGGCGCAAAATAAAATCCTCCGCCCTCTGACGGATGAATACAGGCAGATACAAAATACATGTGGTTAAACTCTACCTTGCGCGTTCTGTCTAACAGGATATATCCCTTGGACGGCTTCGCCTTCACAAGCTGCCAGAGCCAGCCAGCCAGATACCGGATCTTTTTCCCAAAGCGGCGGACCGATCCAAAACGGCCTCCCAGGCATCCCCTTCCCGCGCCGCTTATACCTCCCGGCACACTCCTGCACGCTGCCGCTGTCAGTCCCATCCCTGCGCTCACTGCAAACCTGCGGTGGCACAGAGAATCTTCTCCATAAGTAAGCAGCCCATAATCCAGACAACGATACTGCCTGGGGCAGAAAATCCTGCGCAGGCATCTTTTGGGACTCCGGGGAAGCCGCAGGCTTTTTGCCAGATCTCTCCTGCTGCCTGCCGGAATATATCCAAGCGTCACATTCTCTCCCATATTCAGCCCGTCCAGAACTTCTCCAAAGGTGTCGTCCGCCCCTACAACTGCAATCGTCAGTCCCGTCCCTTTTCCTTTTGTCAGCTCCCCCGCTATTTTCGACGCCTGTCCAGGTTCCTCTGCCATAAACGCCCGGTACTCTGCCCCTTCACACATAAGCTGCTGTTCTATTTTTTTCCATACCCTGAGGCCGCGGCCGCAGCCGGAACAGGGGTTAATGATAAAACAATACATAACAGCCTCCGTCTGTCTCTTTATCAGAATATCTTGACGATATTATAACATATCTGAAATAAAAATCTAAGAAAAATTCCATTAAAAAATTTAAAATAAAGTATTGACATTCTCTGGAAAGTGTATTATACTGTTTAAGCAGTCGCAAATGAGCGACAGCAAAATGGGGTCTTAGCTCAGCTGGGAGAGCATCTGCCTTACAAGCAGAGGGTCATAGGTTCGAGCCCTATAGGCCCCATACCTTAACTGAATATGGCGGAATAGCTCAGTTGGCTAGAGCATACGGTTCATACCCGTAGTGTCGAGAGTTCGAATCTCCCTTCCGCTACTTTAAAGCTCTTGAATTTTCAAGGGCTTTTTTGTTTTCCGCACAACTCTATACAATAAGAAATGCCGAACCTCAGCGCTTTTTCTCTGCACCTCGATCCGGCATCCTGGCATCTGCCTTTTTGGCCTAATTGCTCTTCATCAGCTTCTCAAATTCCTCTGTGGGCATAGGCTTTCCAAAATAATATCCCTGAATCAGATCGCACTTCTGCTCTTTCAGGAAATCTACATACTCTCTGGTCTCCACTCCCTCTGCCACTACCTCAATATTCAGCTCCCTGGCAATCTGAATGATTCCCTTGCTTACTATCTTTCCCCGTTCCTTCTCCGTCTCCTCAAACATCCTGCCGTCCAGCTTAACAGTAGAAACCGGAATGCTTTTCAGCGTATTCAGAGACGAGTATCCGCTTCCAAAGTCATCCATGGAACAGGAAAATCCCATGTCCTTTAACTTTTGTACGAAATTGATCAGCATTCCCCGTCCGTCTAACATAGTATTCTCAGAAATCTCAAATTCCAGAAGTTCCTTGGGAACCTGATACTTTTCATAAATAGGCAGAAATTTATTTTCGAAGAACTCCTGATTGGTAAAATGGGATTTTGACAGGTTGACTGATATTTTTACCGGTTTTACGCCGCTGTCCAGCCACTTCTGCAGCAGCTGCAGCGCAGATTCAAAAATAAAATAGTCAATCTGGCGCACAAAACCGTTTTTCTCAAAAAGTGGCATAAATTCTCCCAGGGGAAGCATTCCCTTTTCCGGATCGATCCATCGAAACAGCGCCTCTGCTCCAGCCAGGCTTTCATGCTCCAGTTCATATTTCGGCTGCAGATACATGTGAAAGTGTCCGGCTTTCAAAGCATGCTCCGCCTGCTCGTGGTATCTGCGATCCCTGTCTCTGTGGTCCTGAAAGGTATAGCCGTAAATCTCCAGATGGCTGTTTCTGTCATGGCAGTCCGGACTCTCCTTCCGGCAGTAATTAGCACAGTCTACCGCATGGGCAAACGTATCCTGTTCTCCTGTGATCTGATACGCTCCCATAGAGAGGAATAATTTTTCCTTAATCGGAAGATCCTCCAGAAAATATACAGCGTCATCTAACGCAATCAGCCGTTTGAGCAGCTTTTCCGGATCTGGTTCTTCCAAAAGCAGATAAAACTGATCTGCACCGGCCCTGCACAGCAGCTCGTTTTCCTTGAGACAGGAACGCAGAGCCTGATATACGTTTTTCAGCACCTGATCTCCCACTGAGTGGTTATACCAGTTCTCAATTCTGCTGAATTTTTTAATATCAACTACCGCAAAGGTGAAACCCTCTCTGCCTTCCCTGATTCTTTTTTCTACTGCCAGACGAAAGGCTCTCTCATTAAACCCTCCTGTCAGCGCGTCTGTATCCTGGCTTTTCAGCGTTAACTTCTGATAATGAAATACTAAAACTGCCCATGCAATCGTCAGACCAAACCAGCAGTAAGGAAGCAGCTGCCAGATACTATGCAGCCCTGTCCCATACTCCATCTCTGTTCGAACATAAAGCCACAGCAGTCCCACGCTGGCTGTTAAAAAAATGAAGAAGCGTATCTTATAGACGCATTTTTTCGTTTGAATATCCATCGTTCCCCCGTTCCTGCGTTTTTTTCGCAGGATAAGAAAAAATATCCATCTAAGGCGGCAAAGCTCTTAAATGGATATTTTTCAAGTGTTCTCGTCTCTTTTGCGCCTACTCAGCTACGTTCAAATTTTCTTTCTCAATCATGTGCTTTAACTGTTCTACTGTCACACCGCTGTCAGCAATGAATTCAGCAATAGCTGTCAGCTCAGAGGCCTTTAATTCTTCCTCTAATTTTCGCCTCTCTGCCTTTAACCCTTTCAGTGTTCCCTCTATCTTAGTAATCTTCTCATCAAGCTTTTCTAACTGTGATTTAATAATTTCGCTCTGTGTTCTTCTGACTCCTCTTGCCATAATAGATACTCCCTTCTATTCTGTTCATTTTCTATAGAATAGAATACCATAACCATAAACTTTTTACAAGAAAATATCTGCCTATAAATAAATCGCGGGAAAAGTTATGTTTTTCCTGAATACGAAAAAAATTTTGCCAAAATCTTCAATTTTCAGTTGACATTTACTGCAGAACGTGATATCTTAATAGAGCATTAAGCAGTGCGGCGGAATAGCTCAGTTGGCTAGAGCATACGGTTCATACCCGTAGTGTCGAGAGTTCGAATCTCCCTTCCGCTACTCTGAAACCCTTGATTTTTCAAGGGTTTTTTCTTTTTGTTTTGAAAGCTTCCAACAGCGGAAACCCCGGCGTTTCCACAGGGGACTTACGTTTTTATTAACCTTTTCTAAACTCCCTTGAACCTGTTTTCGGAATATGCTATAATCTCCCAAAGTCATTAATATAGTATTAAGATTACTCTGTATCCTTATGTAAGGAGTGATGAATATGAGTTCATTGAAAAAATTAATCAAAAAATACGGACATATCTGGATTATGGCCTACTTTGCCATCTATCTTCCATGGTTCCTGTATTTGGAAAAGCATGTGACAACCCGCTACCACGTGATGCACAGCGTCGTGGATGACTGGATTCCCTTTAACGAGTACTTTGTCATCCCTTATTTTCTCTGGTTTGCATACATCGCGGCTGTCATTCTATGGTTCTTTTTTACGAACCGTGAGGACTATTACCGCGTCTGTATTCTTTTGTTTACAGGGATGACGCTAAGTCTTTTGATCTGTACTCTTTTTCCCAATGGCACTGATTTCAGACCTTACGTTGACCCGGAAAAAAATATATTTGCAAAGGCCGTGTCTTTCCTGTACTCCACAGACACCTGCACGAACGTCTTTCCAAGTATTCACGTTTACAATTCCGTAGCTGCGCACATCGGAATCATTCGGAGCGAGCAGTTTAAGAACCATCAGACTGTACGTCTGATTTCCGGTATTCTCATGGTTTCCATCTGTATGTCTACGGTATTTTTAAAACAGCACTCCATTATCGACGTGGCAGGCGCGCTTCTTCTGTGCGGCGCTGTTTACCCTCTTGTCTACACCCCAGGCGCTCAGAAGTCCCATGAAAATGACCAGGAAGGTGTGTTAATACGCTGATATCTCAGAAGAAACTCCATAAAATCTCATACTGCGCTTTATAGACGGCAGCTGCCGGGCATCTGACATATATCAGATACCCGGCAGCTTTTTTAAATACCGTATAAAAGAACTCTGTATTAATTAAATCCATAGAATTTCTGTGAGATTTTATAGCAGGCAATGGACACCTTTCTGCCGCTCTTTCCAGGCAGATTGACTCCCTGCCCCAGAAATCCCCAGCGCAGCCTGATATAGAGCGGAAGATTCTGTTTTTTCAAATACTGCCACAGCTCTTTCTTCTTGGCCAGATTCTCCTCTGTCTCTGAGCGGATAGCCAGAATGGAAGAAACTGTCATCATGATCTCCAGATATCGGATCATATAGCGGCGCAGCTTCCGATTTGGAATCTTCATCACATCATAGTATCCCAGCATCAGCTTCGTCACCCGGATCTGCTGATCAATGCGGCCAATCATCACCGTTTCGTTGACAGACTGATCGTCTCTTCCTATAAAATAACGGTAAAAATTCACGTCCAGATAGTACATGGATTTTACGTGGGGAAGAGGCTGGTATACAAAGATATTGTCCACATAGAACGTGTGCCTGGGAAGCTCCAGACCGCAGTCCCTCAGCAGCTCCGTCCTGTATACCACAGAGTGCATCAAAATATACTGTCCCAGCATAAACATGCGTACGCTGCTCCAGTCAATCAGCTCGTCTCTGGGAATGGCTGTCCTGTAATTCATCACCGCCTTGCGCCTGG
>CAUCIO010000083.1 GCA_958442925.1 uncultured Clostridium sp.
TGTATAGAGCGAGGGCATCGCTCAATCATCTAATTTGATGATTTTGCGACACCCTTGCTTTATATGTAAAGAAATCCATATGAATTCCTCTGTTTTGGTCTGTTTTTTTGCGTAGTTTAATAACATTTCTGTTTTTTAGTTGCTTATGCAACTTTTTACCATAAGGAGAGAGGTTAACATGTACTCTTTGAAATTTAGTATGCGTTTTATTTACGCTTCAATATCTTAACAGTTTACTCGGGGGTATGTACGGGTACTGATGAATTATAATATCAATACAGGCTTTGACACGGAGTCCTATACCTACGCCGGAAGCAGCCGCCTGTCCCGGAACAATATCTGGAACGAGGCCAGGGACGTAAACCATGACGAGATGAGCTGCTGCCTGTATGACGGCCAGGAAAGCTTTGAGCGAAACCGGAAAGAAAAGTAAATAGAGATTGTCAGGCCATAGGCTGTATTATATAATAGCCATGTGGGAAACCACAGAGCCGGGCGGCTTACCCTCCTACTTCGGAGGGGCTAACCCTCCAGACGAAAGAAAGGAGGGCCTGCCAATGTATGTTACATACTCTGATTTGATTCAGTTTTGTATCTTCATTGTTGCCCTTGTCAGTCTTTGCTATGAGATTTTCAAGGACAAAAGAAAATAGCCGCCAACTACCGCGAATAGTTGACGGCCTGCCGTTTATAACGGCTTAGTTTGTTAATTATTCGGAGGGTAGGCCGCCTCTGTGGCTTCCCTTTTTCTTTACTATACCATACCAGGCGGCAGGATACAAGGGGGAAATAGAGCGCTTTGCCGAAACAGCAGTGCAGAAGCATCGTGAAACACACCATTCCCTTTTGCACCCTGCGGCCGGATATAGCATGCGTACAGCCTGCCAATCTGAAACATTATAAAAAGCTATAGATTATCCTCAAACAGGCTGCAATAAAAGAGGAAGCATTACGCCAAAACCAGGAACTTAAAATTTCCGGATAAAGGAGTAATGCTTCCTCTTTTATTGTGCCGAAACGGCAGAAGCTTCTTATTTAGAAGCCTTTTTTCCCTCGTTCTTATCCTTGCTCTTATCTTTCTTGAATCTGGAGAAGAATCCTTTTTTCTTGGGAAGGGGCGGAATGCCGCCGCGCACGCTTTTGATCTCTGTGATGTAGAGACCGCTGATGACAACCTTAGCTTCTGTCTTGACAGGAAGCTGTAGGAAGACGCGTTCATCAGCAATGAGAGTTGTAACCTTTGGCCCGATTTTAGCTTTCACGATAGGGAATTTAGCCCGCTTCATGTACCACGGAACCTGATCCGTCACCATTTTTGGAAGACCGGAATCCTTGGCCTTCAGCTTTTTCTTATCAATTACTAATATGGAAACTACCTGCTTTGCAGCCTCCATCATGGACTGCTGTTCAACCTGGCGCTTTTCCATTTTCCGACCAAGGAAATAGAGCACAGCTAAAACAACGACTGCAATGACAAGAATCACCAACAGAACATTGAAAAAGACGTCCATAGAAGTACCTCCGTAAATTTGTCTCACGTCCCATTATATCATTCTGTCCTGGAAAAGGCAAGGAAAACGGACAGGCTGAACGCGGCAAACCCATGAATAAAAAATGATTTTCTCCTCCTTCTTCCTATTAAAAAGAAAAATTTCTCATCATATGCTTGACATCTTGACAAGGCCATGATATTATGAAAAATGCACTATTGTGGTGTCGTGCGCCTATAGCTATATTTAAAACCTCATCGGAAAGCGTGCGAAACCCGCCATTAAACATAGAAAGAAAACAGGGGTGAAACGTCGAATGGAGAAAAGCAGAATGCGTCCGGCCAAAGCCGGTAAAGGTATCAGAATGAGCTTCTCTAGGCAGAAGGAAGTTCTGGAAATGCCAAACTTAATTGAAATTCAGAAAAACTCTTACCAGTGGTTCCTCGACGAGGGCTTACGTGAAGTGTTTGATGATATTTCCCCGATCGCGGACTTTGCGGGCCATTTAAGTCTGGAATTTGTAGATTTTACGCTTTGTAAAGATGACATTAAATATACAATCGAAGAATGCAAGGAACGCGACGCAACTTACGCAGCGCCTTTAAAGGTGAAGGTAAGGCTTTGCAACAAGGACAAAGACGAGATTAACGAACATGAGATTTTCATGGGTGATCTGCCGCTTATGACAGATACAGGTTCTTTCGTGATCAACGGAGCAGAGCGTGTTATCGTCAGCCAGTTAGTACGTTCCCCTGGTATTTATTATGGTATTGGACATGACAAGATCGGAACGGAGTTATACAGCTGTACGGTAATCCCGAACCGCGGTGCATGGCTGGAGTACGAGACAGATTCCAATGATATTTTTTACGTTCGTGTGGACAGAACCAGAAAGGTTCCTGTTACAGTCCTGATCCGTGCCTTAGGATACGGAACAAACGCAGAGATCATTGAGCTTTTTGGCGATGAATTAAAGCTTGAGAAGAGCTTTGAGAAGGATACTTCTGATAACTATCAGGATGGCCTTCTGGAATTATACAAGAAAATCCGTCCAGGCGAGCCGCTGTCTGTAGACAGTGCTGAGAGCCTTTTAAACAGCATGTTCTTCGATCCGAGAAGATATGACCTGGCTAAGGTAGGACGTTACAAATTTAATAAGAAGCTTCATTTTAAGAACCGTATTGCCGGACACACTCTGGCTGAGGACGTAGTAGATATGTCCACAGGCGAGATTCTGGCTGAGAAGGGAACGGTTGTAGATAAGAAGAAGGCAGAGGAGATTCAGAACGCAGGCGTTCCGTTTGTATGGATTGCAGGCGAGAAGAAGAACCACAAGGTTCTCTCCAACATGATGGTGGATCTGGCTTCCTACGTTTCCTTTGACCCGGAGGAGATCGGGGTGACAGAGTTAGTATTCTACCCTGTCCTTCAGAATATTCTGGCAGAAAATGACGGAGCGGACGAGGAGACCTTAAAAGACGCCATCCGCAGAAATATCCACGAGCTGATTCCGAAGCATATCACAAAGGAAGATATCATTGCTTCCATCAACTACAATATGCATCTGGAAGGCGGAATCGGAACCCCGGATGATATCGACCATCTGGGCAACAGACGTATCCGCGCCGTGGGAGAACTCTTACAGAACCAGTACCGTATCGGTCTTTCCAGAATGGAGAGAGTGGTTCGCGAGAGAATGACAACACAGGATATGGAGAGCATTTCTCCTCAGTCCTTAATTAATATTAAGCCGGTGACGGCTGCAGTGAAGGAGTTCTTCGGAAGCTCCCAGCTGTCTCAGTTCATGGATCAGAACAACCCTCTGTCCGAGCTGACACACAAGAGACGTCTGTCTGCATTAGGACCTGGCGGTCTTTCCAGAGACCGTGCCGGATTCGAGGTGCGAGACGTTCACTATACTCATTATGGACGTATGTGCCCGATTGAGACGCCTGAGGGACCGAACATCGGTCTGATCAACTCCCTGGCTACCTATGCAAGGGTAAACCAGTATGGCTTTATCGAGGCTCCGTACCGCGTTGTGGACAAGACAGATCCGATGAATCCGGTGGTAACAGACGAGGTTGTTTACCTGACAGCTGACGAGGAGGATAACTTCGTAGTTGCACAGGCGAATGAGCCGTTAGACGAGGACGGACATTTCGTTCATAATAACGTATCCGGACGTTTCCGCGAGGAGACATCCGAGTTCCAGAAAAAGAGAATCGACCTGATGGACGTTTCCCCGAAGATGGTATTCTCCGTGGCTACATCCATGATTCCATTCCTGCAGAACGACGATGCGAACCGTGCCCTGATGGGATCCAACATGCAGCGTCAGGCCGTGCCGCTTCTGACTACAGAGGCTCCGGCAGTAGGTACAGGTATTGAGGGCAAGGCTGCCGTAGACTCCGGTGTCTGCGTGCTGGCTAAGAATGCCGGTGTGGTAGAGCGCTCTGCTTCCAACGAGATCATTGTAAAACGTGATTCAGACGGACAGAAGGACGTGTACCGCTTAACTAAGTTTACACGAAGCAACCAGAGCAACTGCTACAATCAGAAGCCGATTGTCTACAAGGGAGACCATGTAGAGGCAGGCGAGGTGATTGCAGACGGAGCTTCCACCTGCAACGGTGAGATTGCTCTTGGAAAGAACCCGTTAATCGGATTTATGACCTGGGAGGGTTATAACTACGAGGATGCCGTTCTGTTAAGCGAGAGACTGGTTCAGGAGGACGTATACACATCCGTTCATATCGAGGAGTACGAGGCAGAGGCCCGCGACACCAAGTTAGGACCGGAGGAGATCACAAGAGACGTTCCCGGCGTTGGCGAGGATGCGTTAAAGGATCTGGACGAGAGAGGAATTATCCGTATCGGAGCTGAGGTCCGCGCCGGAGATATTCTGGTAGGAAAGGTTACTCCGAAGGGAGAGACAGAGCTGACAGCAGAGGAGAGACTTCTGCGCGCTATCTTCGGCGAGAAGGCCAGAGAGGTCCGCGACACATCCCTGAAGGTTCCTCACGGCGCTTACGGAATCATTGTAGATGCAAAGGTATTTACAAGGGAGAACGGCGACGAGTTAAGCCCAGGCGTAAACGAGACAGTCCGCATTTACATTGCCCAGAAGAGAAAGATCTCTGTAGGCGATAAGATGGCCGGACGTCACGGAAACAAGGGTGTCGTTTCCCGTGTGCTTCCTGTTGAGGATATGCCGTTCCTTCCGAATGGACGTCCTCTGGATATTGTATTAAACCCGCTGGGCGTGCCTTCACGTATGAACATCGGACAGGTTCTGGAGATCCATTTAAGCCTTGCAGCCAAGGCCCTTGGATTTAATGTATCCACTCCGATTTTTGACGGCGCAAACGAGACGGATATTGCAGATACCCTTGAGCTGGCAAATGATTATGTAAACAGCTCCTGGGAAGAGTTTGAAGAGAAATATAAAGACAAGGTCGATGAGAAGGTAATGGAGTACCTGGGAACTCACTTAGAGCACAGAAAGCTCTGGAAGGGCGTTCCGTTAAGCCGTGACGGTAAGGTTCGTCTCCGCGACGGACGTACCGGCGAGTACTTTGACAGCCCGGTAACCATCGGACACATGCATTACCTGAAGCTTCATCACCTGGTTGACGATAAGATCCACGCCCGTTCTACCGGACCATACTCCCTGGTTACACAGCAGCCTCTGGGAGGAAAAGCACAGTTCGGCGGACAGCGTTTCGGAGAGATGGAGGTTTGGGCTCTGGAGGCGTACGGCGCATCCTACACCTTACAGGAGATCCTTACCGTTAAGTCTGACGATGTGGTTGGACGTGTGAAGACATACGAGGCCATCATCAAGGGCGAAAATATTCCTGAGCCGGGCATTCCGGAGTCCTTCAAGGTACTCTTAAAAGAGCTTCAGTCCTTAGGTTTGGATGTGAGAGTGCTTCAGGAGGACGGTTCTGAGGTAGAGCTGACTGAAAATATCGATTACGGCGATACTGATATCCGCTCCATCCTTGAGGGAGACAGCAGAGAGTATTCTCAGAATGAGTCCTTCGAGAAGATGGGATATCAGAAGCAGGAATTCAAAGAGGACGGAGAGCTGACTTCTGTGGAATCCGAAAGCTTTTCAGACGACTACACGGATGACTATGCAAACGATCAGGATGACTCATATTCTGACAGCGAAGAATAATAGAAGGGAGTACCGCTCATGCCAGAGACAAATGAAACTTATCAGCCATTGACATTTGATGCAATCAAGATCGGTTTGGCTTCTCCTGAGAAAATCTTAGAGTGGTCCCACGGCGAGGTTAAAAAGCCGGAGACGATCAACTACAGAACCTTAAAGCCTGAGAAGGACGGTCTGTTCTGTGAGAGGATCTTCGGACCGAGCAAGGACTGGGAGTGCCATTGCGGTAAATATAAAAAGATCAGATACAAGGGTGTTATCTGCGACAGATGCGGCGTTGAGGTTACGAAAGCCAGCGTCCGCAGGGAGCGTGTCGGCCACATTGCGCTGGCCGCCCCGGTCTCCCATATCTGGTATTTCAAGGGTATCCCCAGCCGTATGGGATTAATCCTTGATATTTCACCGAGAACACTGGAGAAGGTGTTATACTTCGCCTCCTATATTGTACTGGATCCGGGAAAAACAAGCCTGCAGTTTAAGCAGGTACTTTCTGAGAAGGAGTACCGCGATGCTGTGGAGAACTTCGGCTACGGCAGCTTCCGCGTAGGAATGGGAGCTGAGGCAGTTCAGGAGCTTCTCAGAGGCATCGACCTGGAGAAGGATTCAGCAGATTTAAGAAAGCAGTTAAAGGATGCTACAGGCCAGAAGAGAGCCAGAATCATCAAGAGACTGGAGGTTGTAGAGGCCTTCAGAAATTCCGGAAATAAGCCGGAGTGGATGATTATGACTGTAATTCCGGTAATTCCGCCGGATATCCGTCCGATGGTACAGCTGGATGGAGGTCGTTTCGCTACTTCTGACTTAAACGATTTGTACAGAAGAATTATCAATAGAAATAACCGTCTGGCCAGACTTCTGGAGCTGGGCGCGCCTGACATTATCGTGAGAAACGAGAAGAGAATGCTTCAGGAGGCCGTAGATGCCCTCATCGACAACGGCCGCCGCGGACGTCCTGTTACAGGACCTGGAAACAGAGCGCTCAAGTCTCTCTCCGATATGTTAAAGGGTAAGCAGGGACGTTTCCGTCAGAACCTTCTCGGAAAGCGAGTTGACTATTCCGGACGTTCCGTTATCGTCGTTGGACCGGAGCTGAAGATTTATCAGTGCGGTCTGCCGAAGGAGATGGCTATTGAGCTGTTCAAGCCGTTCGTTATGAAGGAGCTGGTTGCAAAGCAGTACGCTCCGAACATTAAGAATGCCAAAAAGATGGTAGAGCGCCTTCAGCCGGCTGTGTGGGATGTGTTAGAGGATGTTATTAAAGAGCATCCGGTTATGTTAAACCGCGCTCCTACACTGCACAGACTGGGAATTCAGGCTTTCGAGCCGATTCTGGTAGAGGGTAAGGCTATTAAGCTTCATCCGCTCGTATGTACCGCCTTCAACGCGGACTTCGACGGAGACCAGATGGCTGTTCACCTTCCTCTTTCTGTAGAGGCTCAGGCAGAGTGCCGTTTCCTCTTACTGTCTCCGAACAACCTGTTAAAGCCTTCTGATGGAGGTCCTGTGGCCGTTCCTTCTCAGGATATGGTCCTTGGTATCTACTACCTGACACAGGAGCGACCTGGCGTTAAGGGAGAGGGCATGGCATTCAAGAGCGTCAATGAGGCGATCCTGGCTTACGAGAACAAGGAGGTAACACTCCACTCCAAGGTTAAGGTGAGAATGACAAAGCAGATGCCGGACGGAACTGCTAAGACAGGCATTGTAGAGTCTACAGTAGGACGTTTCATTTTCAATGAGATTATTCCGCAGGATCTGGGCTTTGTAGACAGAAGCATCGAGGGCAACGAGCTGAAGCTGGAGGTTGACTTCCATGTGGGCAAGAAGCAGTTAAAGCAGATCCTCGAGAAGGTTATCAATACACACGGAGCTACTCAGACAGCCATCACTCTGGACGACATCAAGGCTATTGGCTACAAGTATTCTACAAGAGCAGCCATGACTGTATCTGTCTCCGATATGACTGTGCCGGCCAGCAAGCCGAAGCTGATTGCAGACGCTCAGGCCACAGTTGACAGAATTGCAAAGAACTTCCGCCGCGGTCTTATTACCGAGGAGGAGAGATATAAAGAGGTTATTGAGACCTGGAAGGCAACGGACGACCAGCTGACTCATGACCTGCTGACAGGACTTGACGCATACAACAACATCTTCATGATGGCTGACTCCGGAGCCCGTGGTTCCGATAAGCAGATTAAGCAGCTGGCTGGTATGCGAGGCCTGATGGCGGATACAACAGGACACACCATCGAGCTTCCTATCAAGTCTAACTTCCGTGAAGGTCTTGACGTACTGGAGTACTTCATCTCCGCTCACGGCGCCCGTAAGGGACTTTCCGATACGGCTCTTCGTACAGCCGATTCCGGATACCTGACAAGACGTCTGGTTGACGTTTCCCAGGATCTGATTGTCCGTGAGGAAGACTGCTGCGCAAGCAGAGGCGAAATCCCGTATATGGAGATCAAGGGATTTACAGATGGACAGGAGACTATCGAGAGTCTGCAGGAGCGTATTACAGGACGTTTCATTGCAGAGGATATCGTAGATCCTGATACAGGCGAGATTGTTATCAAGGCAAACCACATGTGTACTCCAAAGCGTGCGGCTGCTGTTATGAAGGTGTTAGAGAAGCTTGGCAGAAATACTGTTAAGATCCGTACTGTATTAACATGTAAGTCTCACATCGGTGTGTGCGCGAAGTGTTACGGCGCTAACATGGCTACCGGCCAGGCCGTTCAGGTGGGCGAGGCTGTCGGAATTATCGCTGCTCAGTCTATCGGTGAGCCTGGTACACAGCTGACCATGCGTACCTTCCATACAGGCGGTGTAGCCGGTGGAGATATCACACAGGGTCTTCCTCGTGTCGAGGAGCTTTTCGAGGCCCGTAAGCCGAAGGGACTTGCGATTATCGCAGAGTTCGGCGGCGTGGCTACCATTAAGGATACAAAGAAGAAGCGCGAGATCATTATCACAGATAATGAGACAGGCAATTCCAAGACCTACCTGATTCCTTACGGCTCCCGTATCAAGATTCAGGACGGCGCAGTGTTAGAGGCTGGAGATGAGCTGACAGAAGGTAGTGTAAATCCGCACGACATCTTAAAGATTAAGGGTGTCCGTGCAGTACAGGATTACATGATCCAGGAGGTTCAGCGAGTTTACCGCTTACAGGGTGTAGAGATCAACGATAAGCATATCGAGATGATCGTGCGCCAGATGTTAAAGAAGATCAAGATCGAGGAGAGCGGAGATTCTGACGTGCTTCCAGGAACATCCATGGACGTTCTGGATTTCAACGATATGAACGACGCTCTGATCGCAGAGGGCAAGGAGCCGGCAATTGGCCGTCAGGTTATGCTGGGTATCACCAAGGCTTCTCTGGCAACCGATTCCTTCTTATCAGCCGCTTCCTTCCAGGAGACTACAAAGGTTCTGACAGAGGCCGCTATTAACGGCAAGGTAGATAACCTGATCGGTCTGAAGGAGAACGTAATCATCGGTAAGCTGATTCCGGCCGGAACCGGTATGAAGAGATACCGCACCATTAAGCTCAGCACAGACGGTGAGGAGCAGGTGAACGAGTCCGTTGAGGATGAGATTCTGGATAATGAGTATCCGGAGAGCGGAGAGTTAGACGAGGCAGAGCAGATTGTTCTGAACGAGGACGACTTAAGCGAAGAATAAGATTAAATAGTCCTGATTTGAAAGTTGGGATGAAATAATAAAAACGAAAACGGGAAGCGTTCCACACCCTCACAGGGGCTGACG
>CAUCIO010000084.1 GCA_958442925.1 uncultured Clostridium sp.
CTTCCGGAGTATCATCGATAATCAGCTCTACGCCTGTCATCGTCTCCAGGGTACGGATGTTCCGTCCCTCCCGTCCAATAATCCTTCCTTTCATTTCATCACTTGGAAGCTGTACAACCGAAATTGTAGTCTCCGCAACATGATCTGCCGCACATCTCTGGATTGCAGTGACGACATATTCTTTTGCCTTCTTGTCTGCATCTTCCTTCGCCTGCGCTTCCATTTCTTTAATCATCTTCGCAGTATCATGCTTCACATCTTCCTCAACAGATTTTAACAGGTATTCCTTTGCCTGCTCCGATGTAAGGCCGGAAATCTTCTCCAGCTCCTGCATCCCTTTCTCGTAAAGCTCTTCTACCTCCGTAGTTCTCTTTTTCAGAGCATCCTCACGGGTATTCAGCCCTGCCTCACGTTTTTCAATGGCCTCTGACTTCTTATCCAGATTCTCTTCCTTGCTCAGCACACGTCGTTCATAGCGCTGAAGCTCTGCTCTTCTTTCCTTTGTTTCTTTCTCAAGCTCATTCTTTGTCTTCAGTGACTCTTCCTTCGCTTCAAGGAGAGCTTCTCGCTTCTTTGTCTCTGCAACCTTTAATGCTTCATCTATTATTTCCCTTGATCGTTCTTCTGCACTGCCAATCTTTGCCTCATAAGTTTTCTTCTGATGATTAACAGCGACGAACCAAGTAATAACAGCAATAATAACCGCCGTAACAACGCACATAATTATTACTTGTGGCACAGGAGCACCTCCTTATTTAGTTTTCATTGTACATACCAATACAACACTACAATTTTAAACTGTTTTATACACTATGTCAAGTATAATAGGAAGTGTTTCCACTTTTTCGTCACTATCTAACAAAGGCCTCGGAAAAAACTTTTCTTACTGTGTCATAGGAAAAGCCCTTTCGCATCAGATACGATATCTGCTTTGCCGTCTCTTTCTGATCTGCTTTCTCAGGAGAAAACCGTCGTTTTTCAAGAATATGGCGAATCTGCGTCTCCTCATCTACCGGATTTTCTTCCAGCAGCCGACTGACGCACTCTCTGCTGACGCCCTTTCGGCTCAGCATGGCACATAGCTCAGCACGGCTTTTTCCCCTGGCATGAACCTCTATAAAATTCCTGGCATACTCTTCATCGTTGATATATCCATATCTCTTCAGCAGCTCAATCACATAGTCTGCCGCTGCCTGAGGATAGCTGCCGTCTTTCAGCTTCCTTCTCAGTTCCTCCTCTGTCCTGGCAGAACACTTCAGCCAGTAGACTGCCCTCTCTCTGGCTCTCCTGAATATAATTTCACTGAGAATCTTCTGATAAAGCTCCTCTGACAGCTCTCCTCCTTCCTCCAGGCCGAACTGTCTTATCTCGCCCAGATAGAGGGCAAAGGCAAATTCTCCGTCAACAAAGAGTTTCTTCCTTCTTTTGTCCAGAGTCTCTATTCTGTCAATGATCTTCATTACTCTTCTGAATCAAATTCCGGCATGGCAAGCTTTGCCGCATCTGCAGCCGCCTTATTCTCTTCGCTTTCAGACTTCTCAGAAGCTCCGTCCAAACTGTACTTAGCGCGAACCTTGGCTTCGATCTCCTGGCACATCTCCTGATTGGCCTGAAGGAATCCCTTGGCGTTCTCTCTTCCCTGTCCAATCTTACTTCCATTATATGCGTACCAGGCTCCGCTCTTCTCCACAATGTTCTCCTTCACGGCCAGATCCAGAATATCCCCTTCCTTTGAGATGCCCTTTCCGAACATGATATCGAACTCTGCCTCCTTAAACGGCGGAGCAATTTTATTCTTAACAACCTTAATGCGGACGCGGTTTCCAACCATCTCTCCGCCCTGCTTTAAAGTCTCGATTCTTCTGACATCCATACGGACAGAGGAATAGAACTTCAGGGCACGGCCTCCTGTAGTAGTCTCAGGATTTCCAAACATCACGCCTACTTTTTCACGGAGCTGGTTAATGAAAATAACGATACAGTTGGACTTGCTGATAATTGCAGTCAGCTTTCGCAGAGCCTGAGACATCAGCCGGGCCTGAAGTCCCACATGGGAATCTCCCATCTCTCCGTCAATCTCTGCCTTCGGAACCAGAGCCGCTACCGAGTCCACAATCACAATATCCACAGCGCCGGAGCGAACCATCGTCTCTGTAATCTCAAGAGCCTGCTCTCCGTTATCTGGCTGGGAAATGTAAAGATTGTCAATATCAACGCCGATATTCTTCGCATAAACAGGATCCAGCGCATGCTCCGCGTCAATAAATCCTGCAATGCCGCCTCTCTTCTGAACTTCCGCTACCATGTGCAGAGCAACGGTCGTCTTACCGCTGGACTCAGGTCCATATACCTCGATAATACGGCCTCTCGGCACGCCGCCCAGCCCCAGAGCAATATCAAGGCTTAAAGAGCCCGTCGGAACAGTCTCAATATTCATGTTCGCGCTGGAGTCTCCCAGCTTCATCACGGATCCTTTTCCGTATGCTTTCTCAATCTGTGTCAGTGCGGCGTCAAGCGCCTTCAGTTTTTCTTCCCTATCCATCATTTCCTCCATCTCTAATTTTTTATCTTGATTTTCCGCATCCTGCGCTGTCTTCTAATATGGCGTCAAAAGTCCTTTTCCTTCTTAATTTCGAAAAAAGAACAAATGTTCTGTTTATATGACTATAATAGTATAGCCTATCTTAAATGTCAACTGTTATTTTGTTTTTATTCTGTATAATCTCAAAAGGAAACTGCTGCTGAAACGGCAGAAAATAAACTCTGAAGCCTGCGAAATGAGGCAGAAAATAAAGAATCGTTTTGTCTTCTCAGTGTATCACATTCCCGACTCTCTGTCCAGCCGTATCCTCCCGTTTTTACACGGTTTTTACATGGTTCTCCCTTCCTTGTCTCCTCCTGGCTTCCGGCCTTCCGACATTTCCCTCTCCCCGTTGACATTCCCTCCTGTTCTATATATAATCGTTGTATTATACGGACAAAGGAGTTTTATCATGTTGAGCAATCGTGTCTGGGCACTGACTCCTGCCAAAATCATTTTAGGCGGGTTCTTTTTGATTATTACAGCTGGAGCTCTTCTTCTGGCTCTTCCTATCTCGTCAAAAAGCGGAGAATTCACTCCTCTCATTGACGCGTTTTTCACAGCTGTTTCTGCCACCTGTGTGACAGGATTAGTAGTCCATGATACCTATACCTACTGGTCCCTGTTCGGCCAGTCTGTCATCCTGCTCCTGATTCAGATAGGAGGAATGGGAGTTGTCACCCTGGCGATTGCCATTACCATTCTTTCCGGAAGGAAAATCGGCTTAAAGCAGCGCTTTGTCATGCAGGAATCCATCTCAGCCCCTCAGGTAGGCGGCATCGTCCGCATGACGAACTTTATCATCAAAGGCACCCTGATTCTGGAATTAATCGGAGCTCTTCTCATGGCAGTTCAGTTCTGCCCCCAGTTCGGCATTCTGAAAGGAATCTGGTTTTCCATATTCCATTCTATCTCCGCCTTCTGCAACGCTGGCTTTGATCTGATGGGAGGGACTTCAGGCCTTTACTCCTCTCTCACCAGCTATCATTCCAATCCTCTGATTGTAATTCCTGTGATGCTTCTCATAGTAATCGGAGGAATCGGTTTTTTTGTATGGGATGATGTAATCAAACACAAACAGAACTGCAAAGCGTTCCGCCTTCAGACAAAGGTAGTTCTTACCTCTACCTTTTTTCTGATTCTGATTCCGGCGGTTCTCTTCTTTTTATTTGAATTTACTCCTCAGCGCTGGGCAGGCTATTCTCTGGGAGACCGGATCTATGCGTCTATATTCCAGTCAGTCACTCCCAGGACAGCTGGCTTTAATACAGTGGCTTTAGACGGACTTTCCACCCAGGCCCAGCTCGTAACGATTATGTTAATGATTATCGGCGGCTCTCCCGGCTCTACAGCCGGAGGAATTAAGACTACCACCTTTGCTGTGGCCATCCTGTGTATTCGCTCTGTATTTCAGAACCAGGAAGGCATCCACTGCTATAAACGGAGGATCCCCTATGAGATTCTGAGAAATGCCATTGCCATTCTGGTATTGTATCTGGGCCTGTTTTTAGCAGCCAGCTTTCTCATTACCTGGGCAGACGGCGTAACGCTGATGGAATCCTCTTTCGAAGCGGCCTCGGCCATTGCCACAGTAGGGCTTTCTCTGGGTATTACGGAGGATCTGAGCATATTTTCAAAAGTGATTCTGATTCTTTTAATGTACTTCGGGCGGGTCGGCGGACTTACCATGCTCTACGCCCTCACAAACCATAAAAAATTCCCCTTCCACCTGCCTGAGGAAAAAATCACGGTAGGGTAGCAGCTGGAAGGGACAGACGGAGGTGTTTTTATGAAATCAATTCTTTTAATTGGCCTGGGACGTTTCGGCGCTACTATGGCTATGAAGCTTCACGAACTAAAGCATGAAGTGATGGCCATTGATATTTCGGAGGAGCGTATTAACACTATTCTTCCCTATGTTACCAGCGCTCAGATTGGAGACTGTACAAATGAACAGTATATGTCCTCCATCGGAGTCAGGAATTTCGATCTGTGTGTTGTGGCGATTGGAGACAATTTCCAGAGCTCTCTGGAAACCACCGCTCTTTTAAAAGATCTGGGGGCCAAGTTCGTGCTCTCCCGCGCCAACCGGGACATTCATGCCAAATTTCTCCTGAGAAACGGGGCGGATCAGGTAGTCTATCCGGAAAAGGAGATGGCTATCCGGTCGGCAGTCCGCTACAGCTCTGACAACATTTTCGACTACATTGAGCTGACGCCGGATCACTCCATTTATGAAGTCCCCGTTCCGTCCAGCTGGGTAGACAAAAGTATTGTACAGATTAATGTGCGGAATAAGTACCATATCTCTATTCTGGCTGTGAAGCTGGGACAGGAGCTCAGCTCTCTCCCAGGCGCAGATTATGTTTTCCTTGGCACTGAGACTCTGGTCATAATGGGAGCCAATACGGATATTAAAAAATTTCTTTCCACCGTTAAATAGAAAAACGCGCAAAAGGAAGCGCACCGCCTCGTTCACCAGGGCGGAACGCTTCCTTTTTCTTAAAGTTCCATGATGGTTCCCGTCTCGAGAAGCCTGCATCTGTCTTTCAGAGCTTCTTTCATTTTCCCAATCCCATATATTCCCGTACAGTGGACTGGCATCAAAACAGGAATCTCCAGTTCCTTCAAAGCTTCAATTGTCTGGTCAATTCTCTCAGATCCTGCCGCTGACAGATGCATGCCTGCCAGGACGCTGTAAACCGGCCTGCCTGGGAAAGAGCGTTTCACATAAGAGAGACAGTTTACAATGCCTGCGTGGCAGCATCCGGCAAACACACACAGGCCTTTTTCCGTATCGATTACAAGCAGCTGCTCATCTTCCATGTAATCCGGCTCTTTCTCCCCGTCTCTGTCAATGAAGAAAATCCCCGGCCTCTTCTCAAATGGCACTGTGTAGGGCACGTTTCCCAGCACCCACACTCCCGGAAAAATTTCCTGCTTATCCTCTGTGAGCACTTCCGCTCCTCTGAGAAGCTCCTGCTTCCACGGAATGCCGATAAGCCGGTAGGATTTTTTGTCATCATTAACTGCCTGCTTATTTAAAAAAGCTGTCTTTCGCACGTACACAGGCGGCAGGGCCTTCTGTTTTGCCAGATATTCCAGGCCGCCGCAGTGGTCGAAATGGCCATGGCTTAAAATAATGGCGTCCAGATCTGAC
Source organism: uncultured Clostridium sp. (assembly GCA_958442925.1). GTDB lineage: Bacteria > Bacillota > Clostridia > Lachnospirales > Lachnospiraceae > Otoolea. The sequence continues at coordinate 5,742 of CAUCIO010000084.1, forward strand.
AGCGTCTCCCCCAGCCTCTCTGCATTATGCAGAAAAATATCTGTCTGTCCTGTGTCAAACAGCAGTTTTCTTCCCTGGTGGAAAATCAGGACAGAGAGTCCGTGCTCTGCCAGAAACCCTCTTTTTCCCGCTGTATTTTCGTTTAATACTGCAAATTTCATTCCTTCTCCTTTTCTATTCAACCAAGCGTTCTACATCGAGAAGCCCCCATCCCTGCTGGTTCCTTGGAAGGCCTAAATCTACTGCCCTCTCCCTCAGGCGGAGCTTTACCTCTAAATTCGTCATATCCGGATATTTTTCCAACAGCAGGGCGATCGCCCCTGACACCAGAGGCGTCGACATGGACGTGCCGCTCTTGTCTGTATAGCATCCTTTCCTGGCCGCACAGCTGATAATATGAGATCCAGGCGCTACAATATCCGGTTTCAGCACGCAGGCACTGGTAGGGCCTCTCCCAGAGTAATCAATCATTCTGCTTCCGGCTACATCCACCTCCTTGTAATCGTCTGAACAGCCCACTGTAATCACCTTTCTGCTGATTCCAGGCGTAGTAATCGTGTAACGGCCAGGCCCGTTATTTCCAGCTGCTACCACTACCACAAGCCCTGCGTCCCAGGCAGCATCCACGCCTTTTACAAGAGCTGAATTCTCATTCATCCCCTTCTTATTAAAAGAACCTACCGCTATGTTGACAATCCTGATTCCGAACTCCTCTTTGTGTTCCCGAATCCATTTCAGACCTGCCAGGACATCGGAAGCGTATCCATTTCCCCGCTGATCCAGCACCTTCAGGCAGATGAGACTGCAGCCTGGCGCCACTCCGTGGTATCGTCCGCCTGACTCCAGACCAGCCCCGCCGATAATCCCTGCAATATGAGTGCCATGGCCGTTATCGTCGTAGGGTTCTCTCCTGCTTCTGACAAAATCTGAAAAACTGACGACTCTATCTTCAAAATCCCGATGAAGGAAAATCCCTGTATCCAGAACTGCTACTCCCACTTGTTTTCCTGTCAGGCCAAGCCGGTATGCTCCGTCGCAGTGAATCCAATTCTTTGCCTGATCCATTCTGTTTTCCCTATTCCTTTTCTATCAGGATATTCAGACGGACATGGCAGTGTATACAGAGCTTCTTCTCTATGGTATAATATATCGTCAGATACTATACTGCAAAGGAGATGCTGCCATGACTCTTTCAACCTTTCTTCCTGCAGCAGGGATTCTCCTGGCTGTTCTCCTCCTTATCCTGATTGTATTCAGGAAGAAACGTCTCCCTTATGAGGCAAAACCTCTTCTTACTAAGAGAGAATACGCTTTCTATCGGCTTTTGAAACGGGAAGCTGACGCCAGAAAACTTTTGATCTGTCCCAAGGTAGGTCTCAAGGATTTGATGGAAGTGACGGATCAAAAACATTTTTTTCAATATTTCCGAAAAATCTCTCAAAAACATGTAGATTTTGTTGTCTGCGACAGAAATCTTCAGGTTCTGTTTGCCATTGAGCTGGATGACAGCAGCCATGACACCATAGATGCAAAAAAACGTGATCTGTTTAAGGATCAGGCTTTTAAAGCTGCCAAAATCCCATTAAAACGCATCCGCTATTTCAGCGAACAGGCTGTAAAGGATTTATTCCGCTGACAGCGGCTTTCTGCTAACAGCGGCATCTTCCTTTACTTCGGCGGAAATTTATAATACAGTGTTCCCGGCGCAGCGCCTCCCCGGAAGCGTATGAGTTCGCTGACAGTTACCAGCTGAAATCCCTGTTCTGCAAGGGCTGGAATAAGACGTTCTGCAGCGTCTGCAGTAGGCTTATACAGCTCGTGCATCAATACAATATCGCCGTCCTTTACTTTTCCCAGTACTGCCGCCACAGTCTGATCCGCATTTTTAGTGGCCCAGTCTCTCGTATCCACATTCCACAGAATAATCGGCTGATGAATATTTGCAAGCACAGTGGCATTGCTGCCGCCTCCCGGCAGACGCACCAGAGCCGGGGCTGTGCCTGTTACAGCGGCTACCGCCTGATTTGCCATCTCGATCTCTTTTCTGATATCTGCTGCCCCCAGCTTTTGAAGATATTTATGGCTGTAGCTGTGATTTCCAACCTCATGGCCGGATGTCTGCATTCTGCGCATCTCATCCTGGTAGGAGCCCACGCGGTTTCCCACTACAAAAAAGGTAGCTCTCCCATTATATTTCTCCATACAGTCCATGATCCTGTTCCCTACCGGAGCATAGGGGCCGTCGTCATAAGTGAGGGCAATCATCGGTTTGGACGGGTCAATCCACCGTCCTCCGCTCATAATACGGCCATCTTCTGCCTTCTCTTCTGCGCTTTCAGCCTGTCCCTCTGTACCGGACGTCTGGGTTTCTGTGTCAGTCTGTCCTTCCGGCTGCGCCTGTTGGCTTTCCTTTACAGCCTCTTCTGTGGATTCTCCTGCTGCTGTCCCTCCTGCCGCTTCTGCCGCTTCTGCTTCCAGGCGCTTTCCCGGTCCCTCCGCCTGAGTTTCTTTCGCAGCCTCCGCTGACAGGGCCGCTCCATCAGATGCCGGACCAGCCGGGCCGTCTGCATAGGCTCTTATCCCGCCTGTAAATAAAAATCCCAGGCAGAGACCAAGCACCAGCCCCTTTCCAGCCTGCCGCTTTATCTGTTCTGCTCCGCGCCGTATCTGTGCTGTCAGATTCTGCATATCTCCTACACTCTTCAATATTCTCATAATATTCTGCCCCCTTCTTTCATCTGCCTGACTGTGAACTGCTCATTGTCCTAATCCAATATCTTCATTATACCTGCTTCCCATGCAGAATACAATTAAGTTTTCCTGACGATTTTTTACATTTAGAGCATATGTTCAAAATAGTAATTGACATATGCCCTTTATAGTCTTATACTGAACCTAGAGCTGCTGCTGCAATATTTTTAACCCCAGGAGAATTGTTATGCCAAGACCAATGAAATGCAGGCGCGTATGCCATTTTCCTCCCTCGCTGGAGTTTTTTCCAGTTCAGGAAGGAACGCCAAAAGCGCCTGTTATCCTCTCTGTAGATGAATACGAAACCATCCGTCTTATGGATCTGGAGTGCCTGTCCCAGCAGGAGTGCAGCCAGTGGATGGAGGTCGCCAGAACCACCGTTCAAAGGATCTATGAAAGCGCCAGAAAAAAACTAGCTCTCGCCCTGGCAGAGGGGCGGCCTCTGAAAATTGCAGGGGGAGATTACCGTCTGTGCGACGGCCGGGAAAGCTGCGGACACGACAGCTGTTTTAAACGCATTTACCATCAGAAATATGAAAAGAAGAAAGGAGCAGATACTATGAGAATTGCAGTTACATATGAAAACGGACAGATTTTTCAGCATTTTGGCCACACAGAGCAGTTTAAAATTTATGATACTGAGGAAGGCTCTGTCACAAAGTCTGAGATCGTAGATACAAATGGAAGCGGCCACGGCGCTTTAGCCGGAATTCTCCACGCCCTGAACGCTGACGTCCTGATCTGCGGCGGAATCGGCCAGGGCGCGAAAGATGCACTGGAGGCAGCAGGCATCCAGCTGTACGGAGGCGTATCCGGAAGCGCAGACGAAGCCGTTTCTTCTTTTTTAAAGGGAACTCTC